>DATCWO010000055.1:0-12139 GCA_036566325.1 Burkholderiales bacterium
TAGTTCGATCGCTCCGCGGCGCCCGCAACATTTTTGCCGTACTGCTGCCGGCTTTTTGAATCGCGATAAGGCACACCACGCCGATTCCCGGCGTTGTGCTCGAATTTCGTTTTACTGCGGTCGATCTGCGCGTTGCGGTTGATCTCGTTATATCGATCCACATCGATATCCACATCGCCGCCTCCCCAGTCGCAATCGCTCCAGAGCGCCGCGGTAATTCCGACGCCGACACCGAATGCGACGCCCGACGCGAGCGCGTAGCCCGGGTAATAGGCCGGGGGCGGCGGGTAGTAGTAGGGCGGATACGCAGGGTAGGGCCAGGTTCCGTAGACGACCGTCGGGTTGTAGGACGGCACGTAGACGACTTGCGGATCGGCCGGCTCGATCTTGATGACCTGCGTCGTGGGCTGCTCGGGCGAGGCTTCGACGACGATCTTCTGCTGTTGTGTCGATTCCAGATTGCCGGCCTGTTTGGCCTGCGCGCGCAGACGCTGCGCCGAATCGAGGACATCCTTGGACGAAGCCAAAAACGCATCGCCGAGGTTCTGCACCCAGTCCGGCTTGTCGCCCATCATGTTCAGCACTTGAGGAAAGGCGACCAGCGCCTTCACGCTGGGGTCCCAGGATTGTGACTCGACCGATTTCACCGCCTCTTCGCCGCTCGCCTTCGGATTCGCCTTCGACCATTTCGCCGCCTCGGCGACGTCGGCGGGATAAGTGGCGGCCATTAATATTTGCGACAGCAACGAATCGGGATAGAGCGCGATGGGCGCCACCATCTGATCGATCTGCTCCTTGCTGAATGAAGGCGGCGTGTCCTGCGCCGCGACGCACACCGGGAGCAGCGCCGACAAACACGCCAGGGTGCGAACCAACCGGACTATCGAAGTGAACATCGCATCTGTTCCTTCCCATGTGCTGCTTCGGCGTCACTCTCTCAAGGCGTTCAACTGAAAGAAGGTGATCATCAACTCGTTGGGCGGCCCGAACCAGTTGGAATAAATCGCGCGCCACTCGCCGGAGAGCAGCAGACGGCTCAAAGCGCGATCCACAAGCAGGCGAAAGTCCTCATCGTTGCGCGCGAGGGAGAAAGCGGCGGATTGATGCGTGAAATAGCGATCGAGCACCTGCAGTTGCAAACTGGACTTGCTGCGCTTCACGCTATCCAGAAGGAGTGCGCGATCGGCGAACAAAGCGTCCGCCCGGCGACCGGCGACATCAGCGATACCGGTTGCCAGGTCGCTGACCGGAATGATCTTGGCGTTGAGTTGCAGCTCTTTCAGGCGCTCCAGAAGCACTTGCTCGGTCGGCGAGCCTTTCACCACCGCCAACGTATTCTGCTGCAGCAGCTGATACGCATTTGCGCGCCACTGCGGGCGCGTCGGCGGCTCCCGTCCTGCCAGGGCGCTTTTCAAACGGTCGGCAGCAGCCTGGTGGACCACGACGCCAACGCCGCTGGCGAAGATCGGCATCGAATATGAGACGGCATTGCGGGACGTCACCGTCTGGATGTCCGGATCGCACAGCAAATCGATGCGGCCTTGAGATACTTCACGTATCCCTTCCGCTCTCGGCACGGGAACGTAGTTCACGGCGAGCGACGGCACGCCGAGATTCTCCTTGATCGCTTCTGCGATCTGGTTGCAGAGATCGACGGCATATCCCGTCGGATTGCCGGACGCATCCCGGAACGAGAACGGTCGCGTATCGACGCCGTAGCCCAGCGTAATCTTGCCGGACGCCTTGATCCGATCGAGCGTCTGCGCCGCTGCGGAGAATGAAACGGTCAGCAGCAGGATCGACGCCGCGAGCGCATGGAAGATGCGCACGCCTAGTGTTGTTCCGCTGCATCCGAAGGATAGGGGATCCATGATTTCTCCTTACTCGATCGACCGGGAGCGACCGTGCCGACGGGCATGGTCGACACAAAGCGAGGCGCCAGGAAGCCGTAGATTACGAACGCAAGCGCGAGGACGATCATCCCGCCCAGCACCGCGTCCTTGCCCGACGCATAGATGGCAAACGTCGAATAGAGCATTGCGACCACGGCAACGGCCACATTGCGTTTATAGATCGCCTCCGTTACGCCGGCATTGCGCATCATCACCATCAACGCGGACAGCGCGATGATGTAGGGCAGCACGTTCGTGACGACGGCAAGACTGACCAGCGCACCGAACTGCTCGCTCAACGTCGGGGAAATGGTCGTGAGTGCCATCACGGTCTGCACGATCGCCATGACGATCATGCCAATGACCGGCGCGTTCATGCTGTTCACCTTCGCAAAGAACTTGGGAAACATCCGGTCTTGCGCGGCCGCCTTCGCCGTCTGGGAGATCGTGAACTGCCATCCAAGCAGCGAGCCGAGGCACGCCATCACGGCCAACGCCATGATGATGGAGCCGATCACGGGGTTGAACATCTGCGCGTACGCCAGTCCGAACGGGCCGGTGGATTTGGCCAGTTCGGCGTTCGGCACGATGCCCTGAATCACCGTGGTCGAAAGAATGTAGATCACCGCGGCGCCCAGCGTGCCGAGCATGCACGCGAGCGGAACATTGCGCTTCGGGTTCTCCACCGCATCCGAGTTTTGCGCGGCGGATTCCATGCCGAGGAAGGCCCAAAGGGTCAAGGCGATGCTCGAGCCCATCCCTTCGGCAAAGCTCTTCCCATGGGGATTCCATGCCTGCGCAAACGTCTCGCCACTGAACCAGAACCAGCCGATGATCGAGAGCCCGGCCACGGGAACGATCACACCCCATACCGTGATCTGACCGATGCGCCCGGTGATGGACGGGCCGCCGAAGTTGGCCACCGTGGTGAGCCAGATCAGCGCAATCACCCCGATGCAGGTAGCGATCGGTGCCGACGCAAGCCATGGGAAGAACGTCGCCAGATAACCCACTGCGGAAATCGCGATGGCGACGTTGCCGATCGCGAGTGAAAAGAAGTACAGCAGGAACACAATGAAATAACCTGGCTTGCCGTAGGCGTCCTCCGCATAGGCTGACATGCCGCCCGGCCGTGGGTTGAACAAGCCCGCCTGCGCGAACCCATAGGCGATGGCCATCGAGCCGAGCGCCGTGACAATCCACGACAATAACGAAATCGCGCCGACCTGCGCCATGTTGGTCGGCAACATGATGATGCCTGATCCCATCATGTTCACCGAGACCAGCACGGTCAACTGCATGAGATTCATCTTCTTCGGTGCGTCCATGATGGTCCTCGCGCTACGTTATGACCACGTCGATGCAGATCAATCGTTCACGCACAGCACGTGATAGGTCCCGTCCAGCAACTCGATGCCTTCGGTGACATGCGCAAAGCCTGGGAACTGGTATTCCCGGTTCTGCAATCCGCGCAGGTAACCGATCTGCGGCGAATCGGAACCGCCGAAGTTCTCGCCCGACATCAACATCGGAATGCCGGGCGGGTAGGGCATCACCGCGTTCGCCGCCGTGCGGTGGGCCAGCGCGTCGACCGGCACCGGCTCGACGCGGCCGGCGACGAGACGCTCGTAGGCTTCGCGCGGAGTCATGTCCGCCTCCGGCAAAGTTTCGTACGCTGCATTCAGCAGTTCGCCGGGGCGGTTCTGGCGCAGATACTCGAACAACTCGTCGCCCAGATCGTGCAGTCCGACGTTGCGATAGCGGTCCGGATACTGCGCAGCGATCTCGGGCAGCACCTCGTCGAGCGGACGATTGGCGTCGTAGTCCCGCTTGAACGCGAGCAGATTGGTCAGCAGCGTGCCCCACTTGCCCTTGGTGATACCGATCGAGAACAGGAACATCACCTGGAAGTCGGTTACGCGCGTCGGCACGATGCCGAAGCGATTGAAATACGCATTGACCAGCGCGGCCGGTACGCCGGTCGTCTGCAACTGGCCGTCTTCGCCCATGCCGGGCGTGAGAATGCTGGCCTTGACCGGATCGAGCATGCACCAGTCGTCGGCGATGTCGGCAAAGCCGTGCCACGACTCGCCGGGGCGCAGCTTCCAAATGTTCTGATCGGTGCAAAGCAGTTCGGACGACGCGTCCTCGAAGCGCAGTTCCTTGCCGCTCTCAGGGTCCGTTACCGTTTCGGCATTCCAGGGTTTGAAAAACCAGCTCTTCTTGTCCTCGAATTCGCGCAGCACACGGGCGAGGACCTGACGGAAATCGACGGCCTCCCGGATCGCTTCCTGCGTAAGCGACTGGCCGCCGTTGCCGTCCATCATGGCCGACGCGATGTCGTTTGATGCGACGATCGCGTAGAGCGGCGAGGTCGTCGTGTGCATCATGTACGCCTGATTGAAGCGGTGATGGTCGATCGCGCCCTTGCCGTCGCGCACATGGATGTATGAGGCCTGCGAAAGCGCCGCCAGCAACTTGTGCGTCGAATGCGTCGCGAAGACCGTCGGCCCCGTATGCATCGCAGGATCGCCGCGCATCGCGTAGTGACCTTCGTAGATCGGATTGAATCGCGCGTAACCGTACCAGGCTTCGTCGAAATGAATGCGGTCGCTGGATTGCGCAAGAAGGTCCTGCGCGCGCACGGCGTTGTAGCAGAGACCGTCGTAAGTGCTGTTGGTGAGCACGGCGTAGACCGGCTTCCGGGCGGCGATATTTTTTGTGAGCGCACTCGCCCGCGCCTTGGCGCGGATCGTTTCCGGGGCCATTTCCGAAGGCGCGATCGGCCCGATGATGCCGTAGCGATTGCGCTTCGGCACCATATAGACCGGCTTTGCACCGGTTAGCATGAGCCCCTGCTCGATGGATTTGTGGCAGTTGCGATCGACGATCACCAGATCGCCATCCATCATGCAGGCTTGCATGATGCTGCGGTTCGATCCCGACGTTCCGACCACGCCTGAGTAACTGCGATGCGCGCCGAACACGCGGGCCGCGTACTGCTCGCTGCCGGCGACCGGACCGGTGTGGTCCAGCAGCGAGCCGAGCGCGCCGCGTTCGATACCCATATCGACGCGGAACACGTGTTCGCCCATGAAATCGAAGAACGCGCGACCGGCCGGGATTTTGGTGAATGCGATGCCGCCCTGGTGGCCCGGCGCCGACCAGGAATGTTCGCGCAGCATGGCGTAGTCGGCGATTGCGCGCGCGAAAGGCGGCAAGATCTGCGAGGTATAGCGATGGACGGCGGCCATCACGCGACCCGCGACGAACTCTGACGTGTCCTCCAGCAGCCAGACAAATTCGTCGACCATCTCCGCGACTTCGATCGTCATCGTGCCTTTGGTGCGCTCGCGCTCCGCAAGCAGGAACACCGGCGCCTTGGGATGCCGTTCGCGCAACTTGTAGAGCAGGGTGGCGGCCTGCTGATGCGCCGCTTCCGAATCGCCGCCGAGATTCCAGTCGAGCAGCACGGCACGCAGCGACGCATCGGAGCCGACGATCGCCAGTCCGTCCTCGCACGACAGCGCCCTGACTACATCGACGTTGCGCGCTTCCAACTCCTTCGCGAGGCTTTCCGCCGCTCGCCCAATGGCGGTATCCAGCTTCGCCAATCCATCATCGACGATGAGAACACGTGGTCTTAACGGGCCAGTCACGGGATTCAGCATTGCTCAGCCCTCGCTATCGGCGCCTACTCGCGTACGACGTAGGTGTGAAATTTGATGCGGCCCTCGATGCGCTCCTGGTACACACCCTGGACCTCATAGTTGAAACCGGGAAAGCGGTTGAAGGACTCCTCGAATGCGAAGAGATAATCGAGCATCGGTTGCGCCCGCTCATCCCAGCGTTCACCGGGAACGATGACGCCGATGCCCGGCGGATAGATCAGCGCGAGCGTGGCCGCGATGCGCCCCTTCACGCGATCCAGGGGCAGGTAGTCCACGTCGTTGCCGACCAGCGCGCGGTACGCCTCATGTGGCGGACGCGCCAGTTCCGGAAAACTGCTTACGCGAAAGCAGAGGCGTTGCAATTCCTTGATGTTCGCCTCGGCATAGAAGCCGTGCATCTCGTTGCAAATTTTGCGCAAGGTATAGCCGGCATAGCGCGCTTCGTTTTTGCGGCAGATCGTCGGCAACACAGCGGCGAGCGGCGCGTCCTCATCCCAGGCGTTCTTGAACTTGACCAGCTTGGCGATGAGCGTGTTGAGCTTGCTTTCGTCCTCGGCCGGCGTCATCAGGAACAGGATGCTGTTCAGATCGCATTTCTCCGGCACGACGCGTTGTTCGCGCAGATAGTTCGCCACCACCGTCGCCGGAACGCCGTAGTCCAGGTACTCGCCCGTCTTGCGATCGATACCCGGCGTGAGCAGCATCAGCTTGTTGGGGTCCACCATGGCGTATCCCTTGGCGTAACCCTTGTAGCCGTGCCACGTGCTTTCCGGTTGGAATTGCCAGCACTGCTGTTCACGCTTGATGACTTCGGTCGGCAGATCTTCCCAGCGTGCATCGGTCGTATCGTCCGTAAGGACCGAACCGCCAATCGTCACGATATCCGGAACGAAAGGATCGAAAAACCATTGCTCTTCCTTGCTGCGGCCGGACTCCGCGTAATGTCGGCCGAACTGGCGCAGCTTCTTGCGCACCTCGATGCCCAGTTCGATGCAGCGGTCCCACAGCATTTCCCCGGCCTTGCCTTCGTGAATCTTCGCGTTGACGTCGAGCGAAGCGAAGAGCGGATAGAAGGGCGATGTGGAGGAGTGGATCAGGAAGGATTCATTGAAGCGCTTGTGCTCAACGTAACGCTTCTGATCCCGGATATGCTCGTCGCGCTTGTGAATCTGCGAAGCCTGCGAAAAGCCGGCGCCTTGCTTGTGCACGGACTGCGTCGAGAACAGGCCGGGCATCTCCGGGCTCAGTTCTGTAAGGCGCATCGGGCTGTGGTTGGCGAACAGCGGGTGAAAAGCGTTGTAGCCGATCCAGGCCTCGTCCCACAGCACGTAATCGCAAAGGTGGCCGATCTTCTCCAGCACCTTGCGCACGTTGTAGATCGTTCCGTCATAGGTGGCGAGTTGAATGCACGCCAGTCGGAACGGCCGTTCGGTGTGCGCCCGTTCCTTGTCGGTCACGAGCGGATGCGCACGGATGCGCTCACGCAGCGTTGCTTCATCCCATGCGTCCCAGTCCACGGCACCGATCATCCCGAACGCGTTGCGCGCGGTCGGCAAAAAGATCGGGATCGCGCCGGCCAGCACGAGCGCGCCCTGATGCAGCGATTTATGATTGTTGCGGTCGAACAGCACCAGGTCACCCTGCCGCAGCAGCGCACCGGTGACGATCTTGTTGGAGGTGCTGGTGCCGTTGAGGACGAAATAGGTCTGGTCCGCGCCGAACACTTCCGCCGCGTGACATTCCGCGTCCATCACGGCGCCTTCATGGATCAGGAGATCGCCCAACTCCACATCGGCGTTGCACAGATCGTTGCGGAAGATGTTCTCGCCGAAATGCTTGAAGAACATTTGCCCGGCCGGCGACTTGCGATAGAACTGGCCGCCCTGATGCCCCGGACAGTCGAAGGCGATGGTGGCGTCCGCATCGTATGCCATGAGCCCGCGGAAGAAGGGCGGCAGCAGACTCGTGCCGTACTTGACCAGGCTGACGATGACCTGCTTGGCGTAGAACGCAGGCGTTTGCTGTCCGAGATAGATGAAGCCTTCGACTTCGCCCAACCCGCCCAGCACGGCCATGTCGGAGATGCGATGGGAATCGGCCAGCGCCCAGAGCGGTGTGCGGAAGCCGATGTTGCGCACGGAATGGGCGAGACCGCGCGCGGCTTCGAGCCGTTCGCCATCCACCAGGAGGATGTAGGCGCCGACGTCCGCATCCTCGGACACATCGCGACGGAAGTTGTCCTTCACCTCGACCTGATAGTTCTCCGCGACGATGTGGTCGATCAGCTCCCTCGTCTGCGTGTCTTCGCGATCGATGATCGCCACCACTTTCAACAACCGTTGAAAGGGGATGGGAATGGTCGGTGTCGGCGTAGGGGTGGCGAAGCTCATCCGGCCTGCGCTTCCTTGACGCAGTCAATCAGGTAGCGCCGCCCCTCGCTTGTCGGTTCGAATCGCAGCCCGTGAATATCGGTTTCGAACCCCGGGTATTTGCGATCGAAGTCCCGCGCGTACAGCAGGTAATCCAGGATGGAGCGGGTGTCGTTCGTCAGGCGTTCGCCCGGCATGATCACGGGAATACCGGGCGGATAGGGCACCACCATCACAGCCAGCGTGCGTCCCATGAGCTGGTCGATCTCGACGCTCTCGACCTGTCCGCGTACCAAATGGTCATAGGCCTGGGCGGGCCGCATGGCCATTTCCGGTAGCGTGGTGTACATGTCCTTCTGCGCCTTCGCGACGTTGTCGTCGCGGTACACCTGATGGATCTGATCGCACAGATCCTTGAGCCCCATCTTGCCGTACACATCCGCATGCATGGCCGTCCAGGCGGGCAGCGCGCGCCGCAGCGGCGCGTTGGCGTCATAGAGGTCCTTGAAGTTCATCAGCTCCGTGACGAGCGTGCTCCATTTGCCTTTCGTGATGCCGAGGGAGAACAGCACCAGGAAGGAATAGAGGCCGGTCTTCTCGATCTCGATGCGCCGCGACGAGAGAAACTTCGTGACCACCACGGCGGGAATGCCATGTTCGTGCATGGCACCGTCGGCCGACATGCCCGGGCAGAGGAGGGTGACCTTGATCGGGTCCACCATCACATGGTTCTCGGCCAACTCGGTGAAGCCGTGCCAGGCGTCGCCGGGCTTCAGCACCCACGCCGACCGATCGGCCACGGGATGTTCAGTCATTGCGTCCGGTTGCCAGACGTCGAACCACCAGGAATCGCCGAGCTGTTGCTTAACGCCGGTCATGGCCCGACGGAAACTGAGCGCCTCGTCGATGGTTTCCTGCACGAGGGCACGACCGCCGGGTTGCTCCATCATTGCCGCCGCGACGTCGCACGAAGCAATGATCCCGTACTGCGGCGAGGTCGAGGTATGCATCATGAACGCGTCGTTGAAACGCGTCATATCCAGCCGCTTGTTCTCCGCGTGCTGGATGTGGATCATCGACGCCTGCGAAAGCGCGGCAAGCAGCTTGTGCGTCGATTGCGTGGCGAACGTGATGGCGTTCTTCGAGCGTCTCGGATCGTTCGACGAAATCGCGTGATAACCGTCGTAGAACTCGTGAAAGTTCGCGTAGGCGTACCACGCTTCGTCGAAATGCAGCACTTCCACCGTATCGCCGATCTGCTGCTTGATCGCATCGATGTTGTAGCAGAGACCGTCATAGGTCGAGTTCGTCATCACCATCAGACGAACCTGTTCGGAACCCCCTTTCGCGAACGGACTCGCGTCGATCTTTGCGCGGATCGATTCGGGCGTGAATTGGTCGCGCGAGATGGGACCGATAATGCCGAGCCCGTTCCTCGACGGGATCAGGTAGAGCGGCGTGGCGCCCGTCATGATGAGCGAGTGCAGGATCGACTTGTGGCAATTGCGATCGCACAAGACCAGATCGTCGCGTCCCACCATGCCGTGCCAGACGATCTTGTTGGCGGTCGATGTACCGCCCACGACGAACAAGGTTTCATCGGTCCCGAAAATGCGCGCCGCATTGCGCTCGCCTTCGGCGATCGGGCCGGTATGGTCGAGCAGCGAGCCCAGCGCGCCGACCGACACGGAAATATCCGAGCGCAGCGTGTTCTCGCCGAAGAAGTGATAGAACAACTGCCCGACCGGGCTCTTGCGGAAGCCGGCGCCGCCGCCATGCCCCGGTGTATGCCACGAATAACCGCCGTGCAGCGTGTACTCCATCAGCGCCTTGAACATGGGCGGCGGCAGGCCATCGAGATAGAGTTGCGCGGAACGGCAGATGGAGCGCGCCAAAAACTCGGGCGTATCTTCGAACAGCGCCATGAAGGCATTGGCGTGTTTCAGTACGCTTGCCGGCACCATCTCGGCGGTGCGCTGATCGCCGAACAGAAAGATCGGCAATCGATTGTTGCGTCGACGCTTGGACGCGAGCACCGATTCGAGCAGTTCCCACTGTCCGGCGCTTTCCTCGACGCCGTCGACCGAGACCAGCCAGCACGACTCGGTATTGATCACCTCGACCAGTCGTTGCGCGTCGGCGTAGCTGACGCCGGCCACCACGCGAAAACCTTCATCTTCGATGGCCTTCGCCAGTTGCCGCATGCCGCGGCCTGCCGCTTGCCGACCCTCGTAGTCTTCGTCGATGATCGCGACGGGAAATGCCTGGGTGAATGCTGTCACAACGTGCTCCGCTGCTGAAGTTCTCCCCTGGGATAAGGCCTTGGCGTCCTAGTACTTGTACTGGCTGCTGAACTGGATCCGGGTGTCGTTGGCTGATTCGCCGTCGTTCTGCTCCAGACGTCCCCACAGCAACTCGACGCCGGTCAACACATTCTTTGCCGGCGTCCAAAGCAGATTCACCGATGCGTAAGTGCCTTCCTTGAAGGCCGTCGCGAGTTGCCCGCTGGTGTTGTCCTGTCGATGGATACTGCCGCCGATGGAGCTGCTCCACTCCGCATTCCAGTAGTGGTCGTAGTAGACGAATGCGCCGAGCGACTTGACGGTCTTCACATTCAGGCTTGCAGTCGGCGCCAGATCGACGCCGCCGTCGTTCATGTAACTCGCAATCCCTCTTCCATAAACCACTTGGCCGACGATGCGATTTTTCTCTCCCACGTTCACCCAGCCATTCACATTGACGCCCCATCCAAATTCTTCGTCATCGCGCTCAACAGGGGTCTGCGATTCGAAGCCGACCGAGCGCAGCAGACCGGCAACCTGGAAGTTGCCCCAGTCGCCTTCCCATGCGGCCTTGCCGACGAAATCGGGGTATTTCGTTCTGCCGCGCGCATCGAGTGAAGGGTCGATGTCGCTGGCCTTACCTGTGTCAATCGCGGAATTGGGGGCCTCGAGCGAGAACGCCACTTTGAAGCCTTCAGCATCGATCGGGGTGTAGCGGATCTGCGGGTTGCGCACGTACACCATCCCGTTCGGTCCCCAGTAATCGATCGTGTTGGGGAAGGTGTCGGCATTCATGAACAGGGTGTGAACCTGGCCTGCGCCAAACGGCCCGAGCTCCGCCCATGCGTTGAGCAGACGCGCAGAGGTGTTGCCGCCGCCCGTGGCGAACAAATCGAAACTCACATCGGTCTTGAGTTCGCCCAGCTTGGTGGGAATGAATCCCTTGAAGCCCAGCGTCGTCTGGCGGACGCTGAATATCGTTTCTCCATCATCTCCGCAGCCGGGATCACCCGGGCAGTTCACCGGAATCTTGGACGGCCGCAATGTGGCGTTCCAATCCGGATCGATCCGCTTGAAGTCGTAAATGAAATCGAGTTGAACCTTGCCGGAGATTTCCAGCCGCGCATTGCCTGCGTTGGGTGCGCCGGGTTCCGCCGCGCTCTGTGGCGCGACAACGGGCGCCATCGGCGATGCGGCCGGCATGGTTGTCGTCGGCGCCGCCGGCTCGGCGGGTTTCTGCTGTTCCAGGGTGGTGACGCGCTCCTGAAGCTCGCGGATTACGCGCAGCGCTTCGTCGAGATCGCGCTTGAGCGCTTCAGTGGACTGCGCTGACGCATTGCCGCTCATCGCGAGGGCGATGGCGAAAAGGACCACGTTCCGCTTCATCCTGCCTCCCTTGGCACATGGCGCAAAAACCGAGTCTTCCATGCGGACTTTAGGAGTTGGGTGTGGCCGTCGCTATGGGACCTTGGTCTTAGCGCAGCTAAGCACCGGAATGGTTATTGCACCGGCTCTTTTGAAAAGTGGTGGCGAAAGCTGTCTACAAAACGGGGCGTGAAGTGTCGGACGTTGGCCCGGATTCCTGTCGAGACCGGTAGCCGCCGAGCTGGCACGCGAACAGCATGGTTCGTCCAAGCTTGCACAAGCATGTTCGATTGGTCGGTGTCGCGCCCGCGCCCTACCCAGCGACTGTCGAGGACGTCGCCGGCCGCATGGCCGAATCCGAACGCTTCGTCTCGGACTTCGCCGTTGCCTGCGTCCACATGCCAGCGGCTCGCGTACCGAGCGAAATCGATCAATGGATGACACCGCTTGTCTCGCACATGGGTGTCGATTGCGCCATGGTCGCGCAATACCTCAATAATAACGAGCACGAGCGCTTTACCGCCACCCATGTCGCGGGCTGGCCCCTTGCGGTTCGTCAT
>DATCWO010000206.1:0-6426 GCA_036566325.1 Burkholderiales bacterium
TAGTTCGACTGGATGAACGACACCATCATGCCGTGCTCGTCGGCCGCGGTGAGATACACCGTGCCGCCGCCCGATGGCGTGCCGTGATCGAAATCCTGCGCGGTGTCGAGGCGAATCAGTTTCGCGCGCTGCGCGAGATAGGCCGGATCGAGCAATGCCTTTGCGTCGAACGCCATCGCTGCCGGATCGGCAACATAGTGGTAGACATCCGCGAACGCGAGTTTGAGCGCTTCGATTTGCAGATGTACGCTGTCCGGCCCATCGGCGGGATAGGCGCGCATGTCGAACGTGCTGAGGATGCCAAGCGCGATGAGCGCGACGATACCCTGGCCGTTCGGCGGCAGTTCGTGCAGCGTGAGATCGCGATAATCGATCGACAGCGGCTCGACCCAGTCGTTGGTGTGTGCCGCGAGATCGGCGCGCGTCATGGCGCCGCGATGCTGCGCTGCGTGTGTTTCCAGTTTGGCCGCGAGATCGCCGCGATAGAACGCTTCGCCTTTGGTCTGCGCGATCTGCGTCAGCGTGCGCGCCTGATCGGCTAGGCGGAACAGTTCGCCTTCGCGTGGTGCGCGACCGTCCGGCATATACGCAGCACTGAAGCCGGGCTGATTGCGCAAATCAGGCACCTGCAAATCCCAGCGATGCGCGACGAACGGTGTGACATGAAAACCTTCATCGGCATATCGAATCGCTGCATCAAACAAATCGGCGAACGGCAGCACGCCGAAGCGCTCCGACAGATCCACCCATGCGGCCACCGCGCCCGGCACCGTAACCGTGTTCCAGCCGCGCAGTGGAATGCGATGCTGAAAGTAATCCGGCGTCCATGCCGCCGGTGCGCGGCCAGAGGCATTCAGACCGTGCAGGCGCGAGCCGTCCCATACCAGCGCAAACGCATCGCTGCCGATGCCGTTCGAAATCGGCTCGACGACGGTCAGCGTAATCGCCGTCGCGATTGCCGCATCGACGGCGTTCCCGCCGTTGGCCAACACAGCGAGCCCCGCCTGCGCGGCCAGTGGTTGCGATGTCGCCACGACGTTGCGCGCGAACAGCGGACGATGGAGCGTGGGGTAGATCGAGGTGTGAGACAAGGTCATACCTCCAATTCAAAGTCACTTGCGAGGCCGTTCCATGAACGACCCGAAAAGATTGCCGCTCATCCTTCGCTTGGCTCAGGACGAGCCAAGCGGAAACTTTATCAAAGTTTCTCCTAAACCTTCGCCGCGGCATCCAACGCCTGATCGATATCCCACAGAATATCGTCCAGCGTTTCGATCCCGACCGAGATGCGCACCATGTCCGGCGTTACGCCGGCTTTGATCTGGTCTTCTTCCGATAGCTGGCGATGCGTGGTCGAGGCCGGATGAATCACCAGCGTCTTGGCGTCACCGATGTTGGCGAGGTGGCTCATGAACTGTACCGACTCGATGAATTTCTCGCCGGCTTTGGTGCCGCCCTTGACGCCGAAGGTGAGCAAACCGCTTGCGCCCTTGGGCATGTATTTGCGCGCCAGATCGTAGTAGCGGTTGCCTTCGAGACCGGGATAGTTGACCCACTCCACGCGCGGGTGCGCGGCGAGGTGTTTCGCCACGGCGAGCGTGTTCTCGTTGTGGCGGTCCATGCGCACGTGCAGCGTTTCCAGCCCTTGCAGCAGCATCCAGGCATTGAAGGGCGATAGCGTCGGGCCGTACACGCGCATGCTCTCCATGCGCGCTTTCATGGTGTAGCCGAAGTCGCCGAAGGTCTCGTAGAAAATGATGCCGTGATAACCGGGTGAGGGCGTCGTCATTTCCGGGAAATTGCCGTTGTTCCATGGAAACTTGCCCGACTCGACGATCACGCCCCCCATGGTGGTGCCGTGACCGCCGATGTACTTGGTGGCCGAATGAACGACGATATCGGCGCCGTGATCGAGCGGGCGACACAGATAGGGCGAGGCGACGGTGTTGTCGATCATCAGCGGCACGCCCGCGTCGTGTGCGATCTTCGCCACGGCTTCGATGTCGATGATGTTGAGTCCGGGGTTGCCGATGGTTTCGCCATACAGCAGACGCGTGTTCGGACGCAGCGCCTTGCGGAAATTCTGCGGATCATCGGCATCGACGAACGTGGTCTCGATGCCGAGTTTGCGCAAGTTGACGTCGAGCAGCGTGTGCGTGCCGCCATACAGCGTGCCGGCCGAGACGATGTGATCGCCGCTCTTGAGGAGGGTGAGGATCGCGGCCATTTCCGCCGACTGCCCGCTCGCCGTGGCAAGCGCGGCGCGACCGTTTTCCAGCGCCGCCATGCGTTCCTCGAACACCGCCGTGGTCGGATTCGACAGGCGCGTATAGACGTTGCCGAAGGTGGCGAGATTGAACAGGCTCGCAGCGTGCTCGGCCGAGTCGAACACGTACGACGTCGTCTGATAGAGCGGCGCGGCGCGCGAGCCGGTGACGGCGTCCGGAATCTGACCCGCGTGCAGGCATTGGGTTTCGAAACCGAAAATTCTGTCAGCCATGTATGAGCCTCATGTCATTGAAGGGCGCGATGGTGTGTGCGCTAAAACATCCGCTTTGCATGCCGACGCAGGAGTGTCGGCGTTCGGCTGGGGCGAATGATTCGATCTATGCAGGACTGCGCGGCCGTTTCGACGAAATGATCCGGGTGTTGACGCCGACCCAGTTTAAGCCGCCGTATAGACGCCCGTGCTCGATTTTCATGCAGCGGTCCATGACATTCTCCAGGCCGGCTGCTTCCGCTCTTTGTGCCGCATCAAAATTCAGCACGCCGATCTGCTGCCACAGCACTTTCGCGCCGATTGCGATGGCGTCCTCGGCGATCGGCATCACATCCGCGGTTTTGCGGAACACATCCACCACATCCACCGGCACGGAAATGTCGCGCAAGGATTTGTATGATTTCTGCCCGAGAATTTCCTCGTAGCGCGGATTGACCGGGATGACGGTGTAGCCGTGCTGGATGAGGTACTTCGCGGCGAAATTGCTCGGCCGCACCCAGTCGGCCGACAGTCCCACCATCGCGATGACGCGATAGCTGCCGAGGATGCGGCGCAGGCTTGCGATGTCGTCGACCATTTTTACAGTGCCATGTAGAACGTTGGGCGTATTGTAGCGGCACCGTCTCCGGCGCACGCTCGCCGCGCGTCCTCTCCTCGCGGGAGTCAGTTTCATGTCGAATGAACGTCCGCATGAACTGTTCGGCAACCTGGCGCCGTTGATTGCCATCGCATTACTCGCCACCGGTGTTTTCGTTTTCAACGCTGCACTCAAAAGTTCACGGCCCGGCGATACCGATCGGGTGAGTTCCACCATCAGCGAACTGCAGGACGTGCCGGCGCGACTCTGGCAGGACCCGTTCGCTGCCGTGGCGGATGCGATCAAGGAAGGGGGCGATCTCAGGCCGGTACATCGTCCCGCCGCGCTGTGGAACACGCTTTGTGGCTTCCACGAGCGTACCGGCCAGCAAGTGCAGCTCCTTGCCGTAACCCTGCCGACGTCCTCGTACGCGGAAGACGCCGAGATGCGACGACGCGTACGTTATGCAGTGGTGGCGGGCTTGACCGCCATGGCGTATGCACCCCTGGACCCGGACGGCATCGGTTATGTCCTGCTGCCGCGTGGAGGCTCCGGCGCATCGAATGGCGAGTCGGAATGGCTTGCGCCGCAGGATTGCACGACGATTCAACACACCGATGCCTCGCAACCGCCCACACCTAATGTAGGTGAGCCAAATGGCAGCGCCGGCGATGCCCTCCTGCCCGGCACACTTCCCGCGCGGGTGCCTTATGAAATTTATCGACCGCAACATTGGAATCCCGCACAGTCGTTGCTGCTGGTGCTGTGGCTTGAAGATCCGGGTTGGGCGGGCGGCCGGTATATCGAGCGCATGGAAGAAACGGTGCGTCGCGTCTGCGGTACGCAGCGCGACGAGTTGTGCAATGCACCCGTTGTTCCGGAAGTGAACGTGATCGGGCCCGGTAGCTCGGCCGGCCTTCACTCGTTGGTTCTCAGCCTTGCCGAAGTTCCGGACCTCGGCGAAGGCAACATCAATTTCTACTCGCCCTTTGCGACTGCACCGCGGGACGCGCTTGATCGCAGTGTCGCGCGCGCGATGGAAATGCGCCGGAAGCGATCGGCCAATCGCGCCGATAAAATCGCCGCAGCGCCGATATCAAAATGCGTACTCCCTAATGCCATCGGGGTCGAAGCGCAACATGAAGGACGGTGCGTGGTGCGCGTGATACGCACCATCGGCGGCGACGACGAACTCGCAGCCATGATGACCGCAGAGCTGGGCTTGCGCGGCGTGAACGGCAGGCGGTGGAGTTGCAACGATCCGGTCGTGTTCATCTCGGAGCGCGACACGACCTACGGCCAGGAACTGGCGGAGCAATTCAGCAAGCAGCTCGCACAAGCGCCGGCCTGCGTGCGTGCGCGCGAAGAATGGCCGGGTTTCGATCCGACCAAGGCGTTGGTGTGGGAGGTTGGCTATTTCCGCGGCCTCGATGGGCTCGGCCCCGGCGATACGCCGCAGCAAACCGATGCGGACACCGGGCCGCAGGGTCGACGACCGTCCGGCATCGATCAGTTGCAGTTAGGCGCGGCGACGCAGGAGCGCGCCGAGGGACGCAGCCAATTCGATTACGTGCAGCGCCTGGCGGATGCGATCCGCACGCGCGAGTCGAACATGCACATCCCCCCGACGCTGCGCGATCTGTATCACTTCGAGGGCCGCCCAAAAATCAAGGCGGTCGGCGTGCTGGGCAATGACGTGTACGACAAGCTGCTGATGCTGCAGGCCATGCACGGCAGCTATTCCTACGCGATGTTCTTTACCACCGACCTCGACGCGCGCCTGTTGCAGAAAGAGCAGAACGATTGGGCGCGCAATCTCATCGTGGCGAGCCATTACGGTTTGAGTCTGCGTCGTGAATTGCAAGGCGCGACGCCCCCTTTCCGCAGCGGTTATCAGACCTCGGCCTATCTCGCCACGCTCATGGCCATGCAGCCCGCGGACAAACCCATCGATAGCGCGCGACTTATCGCATGGAACCAACCGCGCACTTACGAATTGGGCCGTACGCAGGCAATTGCATTGACGCCGACCGACGGCCGAGCCGACGACACCATCGCCGACGACTGCACGGTCAAAAATCTATCTGCTTGTGCGACGGTTCACCCCGCGATTCAGGCGGGCGAACAACCTCAATTTGTTGCCGTGCTCGCGGTCCTGAGCGTCGGCGGATTGCTGTTGCTCAGTTCCGTGTCGTTGCGCGGCTATTTATACCGGCGCCCATGGATCACGCTCGGTTCGCTGGCGTTGCTCGGCGTGCTGTGCGCGACGGTACTGAGTCGGGCGGTGCGCATTCTGTTCGCCGAAGCGAGCGAGCCCTTCACCTGGGTTGAAGGCGTCAGCCTGTGGCCGTCGGTATTTCTGTTGAGCGCCGCTTTGCTTGTCGCTTTGCTCTCGCGCTTATGGATCGGGCGGACGTACCGCGCCGCCTTGAAAGACATCGGCGCGGAATTCTTCAACGATGCGCGAGCGGAGCGCTATCGTCGTCGCTTCGGACGCCAAGTTGAAAAGCAGCGGCGCAATCGCTGGCCGGGGAATGTGCGCGAGCGACTGCGTGCCGGCGTACGCAATTTTCGACGCCGCCTGGCCGACTATCACCATTGGGATCTCTTATCCGGCGGGCCGCGTCGAATGCCCGGCAGCGTGGCTTGGGAAGGCTATTACCACCGCAGCCATCCCGTGCCGAGTCGTGCTCGCATCTGGCCGTTGGCCATCGTCTGTTTTCTGCTCGGCTATTTCCTGTTTCTGCTCGGACCGCAAATCCTGCCCTTTCGCGGCGAGTGGGCCTGGGCGGTATGCGCATTCATGTACGTCGTATCGGGCCTCGCTTTGCTGGCGCTGATTTTCTACGTCGTCGATGTGATCCGATTGAGCAACCGCTTCATCTGCTGGATCGCATGCAGCCCCACGCGCTACCCGGAACAAACATTGGTTCGACATGCCGCCGGCCTTGGACTGAGCGAGCCGTGCATCGAGAACGCAATCAGAAAACCGCACAGCGCGCACGCGCTCGATTGCTGGGTGGATTTTCAGTTCGTGGTGCGCCTGACGAGCGAGGTGGAGCGGTATCTCTACTTTCCCTTCATCGTGCTTGCGCTGTTCATTCTCGCGCAGACGCGCTTGTTCGACGACTGGCAACCGTCGCCCGCAGTCGTCGCGGCCATTCTGATAGCGTTGGGATACGCGATCTACTGCGTGCGCAGCTTGCGCAAGGCGGCGGAGGACGCGCGCGAGTATGTACTGCGTGAATACCGGGCGCTGTTGGTGCGCAGCATGACGGACGCGGACGCCGCCAGGGAAATTCCGCCCGACTTCCTCAACCTTTTACTTGCGCGCATCAGCGAATCGCAG
>DATCWO010000249.1:0-22158 GCA_036566325.1 Burkholderiales bacterium
CGTTAGTCGAAAATGCCGTCTATCACGGAATCGAGCCGGGCATCGGTCCGGGCACGATCGAAATTGCGATCGCACGGTATCGCGATCGCATTCACGTGCGCTTGCGCAATCCCTATCACCCGGATCATCAGCATCGACAGGGCAACCGCATGGCACTGGCGAACATTCGTGAGCGCCTGGCGTTGCACTTCGATGTGGAAGCGGTGCTCGAATCGGGCGTGCGCGGCGATGCGTTCGAAATCAAGATTTCGCTGCCGTACAAAAAAGAAAGCGAACGCTCGCAGTCGCTCACCCTCGGCCCGCTCACCTTGGCGCCGTTGACGAAGGCGCCGCGATCATGAGCGCGCTGCGTTTGATGGTGGTGGACGACGAAGCGCCGGCCCGCGAGCGGTTGAAAGAAGTGCTGAGCGATCTGGCCGACGCTGTGCCGCATATCGTTGTTGCCGAGGCCGCCAACGGACCGGCTGCATTGGCATTCCTGCAGCAGCACGCGATCGATATCGTGCTTGTCGATATCCACATGCCGCAGATGAGCGGTATCGAATTCGCGCGGCACGTGCTGCGCATGGAAACGTCGCCCGGCATTATTTTTGTGACGGCGCACGACCAGCATGCCGTGCATGCCTTCGAAGTGAACGCGCTCGATTACTTGTTGAAGCCGGTGCGCGCGGCGCGGTTGCAGGCGGCGCTGCACAAGGCGCGCATGGCCACGCAGGAGCAGCTGCAGAATGTCGCCGCGGCGGCCGGCGAGGGCGCGCGCCGTTTTTTGTCGGTGAGCGAGCGTGGCCGGATCCAACTTATCCCGCTGGCGGAGGTGCTGTATCTCAAGGCCGAACTCAAATACGTCACGGTTCGCACGCGCGAGCAAGAGTATTTACTCGAGGAATCGCTGACGCGTCTGGAGCAGGAATTCGCGGAGATATTCATCCGCGTGCATCGCTCCTGTCTGGTCGCACGCCAGCATCTGCGCGGCTGCGAACGCACCACAGATCCGGATGGCGAAGGCGCCGGCTGGGCAGTATTGCTCGACGGTTGCGCCGAGAAACTGCCCGTCAGCCGACGGCAGTGGCCGCTGTTGAAAACGCTGGTGCATAGCCGCTGAGGGCCGAGCAGAAACTCCGAACCATAGAGCCACGGAGAAAAGCGAGAATCTCGAACGAAACTCCGATCAATCTTCCCGCCCCTGTGGTTCAGATTTGTCGATCAACCCGAGTTGCGCAAGCCCGCTGCAATGCCGTTGATGGTGCGGTGAATGCCGCGGTGAATGCGTTCATCGCTCTTGCCGGAACGGTGACGGCGCAGCAGTTCGACCTGCAGGTGATTGAGCGGGTCGATGTACGGCACGCGGTTGCGGATGGAGCGCGCGAGTGACGGGTTGCAGGCGAGCAGTTCGCGCTGGCCGTTGATGTCGAGCAGCGCCTTGCGTGTCCACTTCCATTCTTCCGAAATCCGGTTGAACACTTTGTCGCGCAATTTCTTGTCCGGCACCAGCGCCGCATAGCGCGACGCAATGGCGAGATCCGTTTTCGCCAGCACCATATCGACGTTCGAAATCAGCGTCTGGAAGAACGGCCAGCGCTTGTACATGCGTTTGAGCATTGCCGGCCCTTTTTGCGGCTCGTCGCGCAGATACGCGTGCACAGCGGAGCCGAAGCCATACCAGCCGGGCAGCAGCACGCGGCTTTGTGCCCAACTGAATACCCAGGGAATGGCGCGCAGATCTTCGATGCGGTTCGAGGCCTTACGCGAGGAAGGCCGGCTGCCGATTTTCAATTCCGAAATTTCGCTGATCGGCGTGGCGGCGCGGAAATAATCGTTGAAGCCGGGCGTTTCGTAGACCAGCGAGCGATAGGCGCGGTAAGCGTGCTCGGACAGGATGTCCAGCACTGCGCGGAAATGCTCGGTCTCGCCGCTGGCTTCCATTTCAAGCAGCGTGGCTTCCATGGTCGCGGCGACAATGGTTTCCAGATTGCGTCGGCCGATTTCGCGGTTGGAATATTTACTGGCAATCACCTCGCCCTGCTCGGTGATGCGAATCTGCCCCGATACTGCCCCGGTTGGCTGCGCCAGAATTGCTTCGTAGGTCGGACCGCCGCCGCGACCGACCGTGCCGCCGCGACCGTGAAACAGGCGCAGCGTCAGTCCCAGCCGTTCGCACAGTTGCGTCAGACGGATTTCGGCCAGATACAACTCCCAGCTCGATGTGAGAAAGCCGCCGTCCTTGTTGCTGTCGGAATAGCCGAGCATCACTTCGATGGTGTCGCGCCAGCAATCGCGCGCGATGGCGAGCATGCCGGGCTGCATGAGAAAGCGTTCGAGGATCTGGGCGCAGCCGCGCAAGTCGTCGATCGTTTCGAACAGCGGAATGATCCGCATGTTCGTGCGCGGCGGAACGCCGGGCGTGAACAAGCCCACTTCGCGCAGCAGCAACGCGGTCTCAAGCAGATCGGACGCGGACGTGGTTTTGGAAATAATGTAGTGCGGCAGTGCATCGACGCCGAAGTGATCGTGAATGCTGCGCGCTTCCTTGAGGATCTCCAGCTCGCTGGTGACCAGCGGCGAATACTGCATGTAGGGGGAGGAGAGCGGCCGTGCCGTGGCGAGTTCGCGCACCAGCAGGGCCTCGCGCGCCTCTTCGTCCAAACCGAGATAGTTCGCTTCGACGCCCGCATGGGCGAACAGCTCGGCGATGACGGTTTCGTGGACGTCCGAGTTCTGACGCAGATCAAGCGTCGCGAGGTTGAAGCGGAACGCGCGTGCGGCGCTGATGAGGTGACGCAGGCGGCCGCGCGCGAGCACGCCGGAATTGTGCTCGATGAGCGAGGCGCGCACCGCTTCCAGATCGGCCGCGAACTGCTCGGCGGTGTCATATGGCGGCGCGGTGAGGATGCTGCGCACCTCATGCCCGGTGAGAACTTTGGAGGTGGACGCCAGCCGCGCGTACATCCACATCAACGCGCGGCGATAGGGCTCGTCATGGCGATGTTCAGACGCGGCGGGCGCGGCTTCGGCCAACGCCGCCACCGCGGGGGACACTTCCACCTGGCTGATTGAAATGGGCAACTCGGAACTCAGCTTCGCCACTTCACGCAGGTAGTGCTCGAAGGCGAGCGTGGCCTGGCGTTGCAGCGCGTGCGCCAGCACGTCGCGGTCGACGAAGGGGTTGCCGTCGCGATCGCCGCCGATCCAGCTGCCCAGGCGGAGAAAGGGCGGAAGTTCCCACGGCTCGCCGTTGAACTCCGCTGCCACCGCGTCTTCGATGTCCGCATAAAGATGCGGCACCGCCTTGAGGAAGGTGTAGCGGTAGTAGGCCAGCGCGTTGTCGATCTCGTCCTCGACCGTGAGCTTCACCGTACGCAGCATGCGCGTCTGCCACAGCGTCAGGATTTCGCGTCGCAAAGCATCCAGGTTCAATGCCGATTCATCCGGCGTCATGATGCGTTCATCACGCTCGGCCAGCAGGTGCGCGATTTCGATTTCGCGATCGAGAATGCTCTTGCGCTGCACTTCGGTCGGATGCGCGGTAAGCACCGGACTGATCAATGCGGTCTCGAAGAACTGCCTGATCTGTTTAGGCTTGATGCCGGCGCCACGGGCGCGTTCGAGGGCGAGTTCGATTGAGCCGTCCTGCGGCGTCGTGCCGCGCATGCGGTGATAGCGGCGACGCCGGTTGTGATGCTGGTCCTCCGCGAGATTGGCCAGATGCGAGAAGTAGCTGAACGCGCGGACGACCGAAATCGTCTCCTCGTGCGATAGCTTGTTCAGTAGACGGTCAAGTTGCTGGCGGGCCGGGGCATCGCCATCGCGGCGAAAGCGCACGGCGGTCTGACGAATCTCCTCGACGACGTGGTACATCTTGTCGCCTTCCTGCTCGCGCAGGGTGTCGCCGAGCAGGCGGCCAAGCAGGCGAATGTCCTCGCGCAGCGGCGCATCCTTCTCCGTTGCGGCCCGCGTTGTGCGGGTGCTGGTCTTTTTCGATGTGCCTGCTGTTGCCATGAGTGCTGCCTCAACTTGATTAAGTCGGTTCTACATACGCCGTGCGCGCCGGTGGCGCGGCGACGGCGCCCGTCGTCTGAATCGGTGATGCCTTGCGAGGAAGTCGAATCGACGCATGCGTGTGCGCGATCGGTAGGTGCGGTCAGTTCCGGAGGATGGTCAGGCGCGCGAACCTCCGAAAAAGCGCGCGCACCGCATGCTAGAATTGCCGGGCCGATTTACCTCGTACCCACACCTCTTTACTCCCTGTTTATCGTGATGCTCGAACGTCTTGTCATCGCCTCGCGCGAGAGCCGCCTGGCGATGTGGCAGGCCGAGCATGTGCGCGCGGAAATCAACCGATTATATCCACGCTGCCCGGTAGAAATCCTCGGAATGACGACGCGAGGCGATCAGATCCTCGATGTTTCGCTTTCGAAAGTCGGCGGTAAAGGCTTGTTCGTCAAAGAGTTGGAGCTGGCGCTGGAGGATGGTCGTGCGCATATTGCGGTGCATTCCGCCAAGGATGTGCCGATGGAGTTGCCGCCCGGCTTTGCGCTTGCGGCAATTTTGCCGCGCGAAGATCCGCGTGACGCTTTCGTCTCCAACCGCTACGCCGCGCTCGAAGAGTTGCCGCCCGGGGGCGTGATCGGCACTTCCAGCCTGCGGCGCGAAGCGCAGTTGCGCAACCGTCTTCCTCATCTGACCGTGCGGCCGCTGCGCGGCAACCTGGACACCCGCCTGGCCAAGCTCGATCGCGGCGAGTACGACGCCATCGTGCTGGCTGCCGCCGGGTTGAAGCGGCTCGGCGCGGGCGACCGCATTCGCAGTCTGATTGCGCCGGAATCCAGCCTGCCTGCCGCCGGGCAAGGTGCGCTGGCGATCGAATGCCGCGAGGACAACCATGATGTGATCGCCGCGCTGACGCCGCTGAACCATAGTGAGACCGCGGCGTGCGTGCGCGCCGAGCGCGCCGTGAGTCGCGCCCTGGCAGGCAGTTGTCAGGTGCCGCTGGCGGCGTTTGCCGAATATGTCGAGGGACGCTTGCGCTTGCGCGGTCTGGTGGCATTGCCGGATGGGACGCGCATCGCGCGCGCCGAACTCGAAGGCCCGAGCGATGCGCCCGAGGAACTGGGTTTGCGGTTGGCCGAAGCGCTGCGTGCCGAAGGCGCGGAAGCCATTCTCGCGGCGCTCGCTCATTGATGACCAGCAGCACTGCCTTGTCGGGACGGCGCATCGTGCTGACGCGCCCCGTGGGACAGAACGAAGCGCTCGCGGCGCGCATCCGCTCACTCGGTGGCGAGGCGCTGGTGTATCCGGCGCTCGTCATACGCGACATCGACGATCTGCATCCGCTCGAGCATGCCACGGCGCAACTAGACTCCTACGATCTGGCGATATTCATCAGTCCTAACGCGGTGGAACGCGCCATGCGTTTCATCCTGTCGCGTCGATCATGGCCGGCCGCGTTGCGCGCCGGGACGGTCGGACAGGCGAGTGCCGCGGCCTTGCATGGGCACGGCGTGACGGATGTGATCGCGCCACAGACCCGCTTCGACAGCGAACACCTGCTGGCGCTATTACCCACGGACATGAGCGGCAAGCGAGTCGTCATCTTCCGCGGTCAGGGTGGGCGCGAATTGCTGGGCGACACGCTGCAGGCGCGCGGTGCGCAAGTCGACTACGTGCCCTGCTATCGGCGCGAGCGGCCGGCTGCCGGCGACGAAGTAGCCCTCGGCGCGTCGCAAGCGCAGATCGATGCTTTTGTCGTGACATCGAGCGAAGGGCTGCGCAACCTCATGTCGATGTTGGGGCCGGCGCGGCTTGCCGCAGCCGAATTATTCGTGCCGCATGCGCGTATCGCCGACCGGGCCAGAGCGCTCGGGCTGGAGCGGATTGTGGTCACGGCGCCCGGCGATGACGGTCTGATGTCGGCGCTGACGCAGTTTTGGGCTAAAGTCTAGCCCCACACAAGCCTATAGCTATGACAGAACAAGCGAATTCAACGACGCTGGCGCAGGAAACTTCCGACCATCCCGCCGCCGCATCGCGTGCGCGTCATCGCGGCGTGGGCGTGCTGCTCATTACCGTCGTTCTGGCGGTTGCGCTGGTGTGGAGCTGGTGGGACGCGCGCCGGCAACTGGAGAGCATGCGCAGCGAAGTCGCGGCACAGTTGCGTGACAATCGCGATGAAGCGAAAGCGGCACGTGTCATCGCAAGCGACGTGCAGGAAGCGTTGCGGGAGTTGCAGGGCACCACGGCCGGTATCGAACTCAAGCTTCTGGAATCGCAAGGGCAGCAGGAAGCGCTGGAGTCGCTCTATCAGGAGATGAACCGCAGTCGCGACGACTGGCTGCTCGCCGAGGCGGAACAAACGCTGAGCATCGCCGCGCAGCAACTGCAACTTGCTGGCAACGTGCGGGCGGCGCTGACCGCGTTGCAAACCGTCGATGCGCGCCTCGCGCGACCCGATCGGCCGCAGTTTCTGGCCGTTCGCAAAGTGCTGGCGCGCGACATTCAGCGTCTGCAATCAGCGCCGATGCTCGATGTGACCGGGATGACGCTGCGTCTCGATCAGATGCTGGAAAACATCGACACCATGCCGATCGTGGTCGAGGCGCATCCGCATGAAACGCCCGGTGAGGCCGCTGCTGCTGAAGGCGTTTGGTGGAAGGACGCGCTGTATTCGAGTTGGACCGAAATCAAGCAACTGGTGCGCGTCGAACGGCTCGATGCGCAAGACCCGACGCTGCTCGCGCCGGATCAACGCTACTTCCTGCGTGAAAATCTGAAACTGCGACTCCTGCATGCGCGGCTGGCATTGCTGCAGCGGGACGAGCAAGCCTTTCGCAACGACTTGCGGGCGAGCGTGAGCTGGTTCAAACGTTATTTCGACACGAGCGACCAGACGACCGCGAACGCGTTGGCCGCGCTGGAGCAGATGCGCGAGGCGGCGGTGGCGGTCGAATTGCCTTCCATCGCCGATAGCCTCAATGCCGTGCGCAACATGAAGGCGCCGCAGGAGCGGACGCCGTGATAGGGCCGCATCGATGAGGTGGCTGATTCGCTTTGTCATCGTATTCGCGCTCGCGGTCGCGATTTCGCTCATTGCCCGATATAGCGACGGCTATGCGTTGCTGGTGTACCCGCCCTATCGGATCGAAGTATCGATTCCTGTACTGGTGCTTGGGCTGCTGGCGATTTTTATTGCGCTGCATACGCTGTTCCGCGCTGTGTCGCATACGTTGCGTTTACCGACGTACGTGACCACGTTCCGGCAACGCCGGCGTGAGACGCGCGGCACCGCGGCGTTGCGCAACGCTTGGGAAGCATTTCTGGAAGGGCGCTTCGGGCGCGCACAGAAATACGCTGCGCGCGCCTATGGAATGAAGGCCGCGCCGGCGCTTTCGGCGTTGCTCGCGGCGCGATCGGCGCATTCGCTGCGCGATTTCGACCAGCGTGACGAATGGCTGGAGCGTGCCGCGCAAGTGCCGGGCGAATCGCGTAACGCGCGCCTCTCCACACGCGCCGAAATGCTGCTCGACGAACGGCGTTACGACGAAGCCCGCACCATTCTGCGCGAGATGCACGAAAGCGGTCCCAAGCACGTCGCCACGCTGCGCTTGCTGCTGCGTGCCGAGCAGGGCATGCAGAACTGGGACGAAGTGTTGCGCCTGTTGAGCATTCTGGACAAACGCGACGTGCGTTCGCGTCCCTTTACCCAACCCTTGCGGGTCACCGCGGCGGTGGAGAATCTCAAGCAAAAAGGGCTCGATGCCACGGCACTGCGTGAATTCTGGAAACGCCTGCGTCGGGAAGACAAACTGGAACCGCGCATCGCCACGACCGCGGCGCAATTGTTCATCCGCTTGGGCGGTTGCAAGGAAGCGCATCGCATCATTGCCGACGCACTCAACGCCAACTGGTCGCAGGAGCTCGTGTTGTTGTACGGCGAATGCCAGGGCGATGATGCGCTTGATCGTATTCAGTACTGCGAAACGTGGTTGCTCGAGCGTCCGCGCGACGCGGCGTTGCTGCTGACGCTGGGCCGGTTGTGCACCTATCGCGAACTCTGGGGCAAGGCGCAGAGTTTCTTCGAAGCGAGCCTTTCGCAGCAGCCTACCCGGGCGGCACATCGTGAGCTGGCGCGCCTCTACGAACGAATCGGGCGCGGGGAAGAGGCCGACCGGCACTACCGTTTCGCCGCGGACGAAGCCATACCGGCGTGAAGCCTCAAGCCGCAACGCTGACCCCGCGTATCCGCGAATTACTGCGGCAGCGCTCCGGAGCCAGTCTTGCGGATGGCTTTAGCTCGCTGCTCGATAACTTGCTGGAGCTCAGCAAGCAGTCCCGCACCACCGAAGACCATCGCCTCATCCTGCAGACGCTGGAGCATATCGATCGTAACAAGCGCGGGCTCGCCGAGGCATTCGAGCGACACCTGCTCGCTTTGTACGACGAGAAGCTCGGTTGGTTGCGCGAGAGCGATCGGACGAGCGGCGCGCCGCGTGCCTTCGGCGAATTCAATCTGCTCGACGACAACGCGTTCGCACAGCAGGTCGCGCTGAAGAAGCTGGTGCAGAAGACACTGGAAGAGATCGACAAGGGCGACTTCATCGGCATCGAAGTCCGCTTGCGCGACCTGTTCGAAACATCCATCGACGGTGCGCGCAATCCGGTCGGACCCGGCACGGTCATCAAGGCCGCGCAACGTGCATGCGCCGCCGGTCTCGAAGATGAAGCGGTACTGGCCACGTTGATCAACGCATTACAGCCGCACCTGGCCGCCGGCTTGCGCCAGCTTTATCGCGAACTCAACGGCATGCTGATCGAGGCGGGCGTGCTGCCCGATTATCGGCCGACCATCGAGCGCGATACCTCCAATCGCTACGTCAGGCGCAAGGCCGACGGCAGCATGACGGTCAGTCAGGTGATGTCCCTGCGCGACCTGTTGCCCAATCGCACCTCGTCGCCGCTCGATCTTAAAGAAATTCTCGCCGCCCTGTTGGCCGGGTCTGCCAGCAATCGGCAATACGGCGCACGCATGCTGGCGGACGAAGAGGGCAGCCTGTACGCCAATGCCATCGATACGCCGGTCAATAGTGAATTGCTGCGCTCGCTGACCGAAATACAGAAGGGCGCACCGCACACGGCCGACGCCGACGAGGCGCGGGATCTCCACGCCGTGGTCGAGCACATGGCGAGCGCGGATGCACATCCGCTCGATCGATTGACCGGCGAACTGGTGACGGTCGTGTTCGATTTCCTGTTGCGGGATCGCGCACTGCCCGAGACGGTCAAGAACGAACTGGCGCGCCTGCAGATTGTGGCCTTGAAAGCCGCGCTGCTCGATCGCAGTTTTTTCGCGCGCCGCGAGCACCCGCTGCGCGCATTGCTCGATGAAATCGTACTGCTGGGCAGCGATCCCACGCTCGATGTAAGTGTGGATGGACGATTTGTCTCCGGCCTGCGCGATGTCGTCGATGAGGTGCTCACCGCGTTCGAAGCCGATTTGAGTCTGTTCGACACGGTTGCGGCGCAACTGCGCGCAATTTCCGTCGAAGCCGCTGCGGGAGACGAACAGGCGCTGGCCGAGACGACTGCCGCGCTGCTGGCGGAAGAACGATTGGCGCACGCACAGAGCGCGGCGGCCGAAGCCGTTGCCAAGCGCTTGCGCGCCGGCACACCGCCATTCTTGCGTGCATTCCTTGAACAGACGTGGGTGCTCGCGCTGACCGATGCGCGCATGAATCATGTCGGTGACGCGTTATGGGACGAGCGCATGCGCGTCATGGAAGCGTTGCAGGACAGCGTGAAACCCAGGCTGCGGCACGAATTGCCGCCATTCGTCGCATCGTTGCCCGGTCTGGTGCGCGACGTGCAGGCCGGCAGCAAGGCCGCCGGAACGGCTGCCGATATAGTGCGGCCGTTCATGGATGAATTGATGGCGGCGCACACGGCCGTCCTGCAGTTGCGCAGCGTGGCGCCGGCGCCACCCGTCGCACTGCCGAAAGACGTCCCCGTCGTGCAACCCGAAACGGTGGCATACGATGCACGGCCGACAACCGTGTTGCTGCAGCGCGGCGATGTGGTCGAACTGTGCGATCACGAGCCGCCGGTGCGGGCCAAGTTGATCTGGGTGAGCCCGGCGCGCAGTCGCTATCTGTTCAGCGCGGGCGGTGCGCATTCCCGCACGCTGACGGCGGATGAACTTTCGAGCGCGCTTGCGAACGGCATCATCCGCCCGGTCGAGCGCGACAATGTGCTCAATCGCGCGCTCGCCGCCGTGGTTGGGACGAGTGGCGAAAAGCCGCAGTAATCGATGCGATGTTCAGCGCTTGCTGAACACGATATCCCACACGCCGTGGCCGAGACGCAGGCCGCGCGATTCGAATTTGGTTTGCGGACGCCCGGCCGGGCGCGGCGCATAAGCCTCGGCAGTATTGCGCAACGTCGGTTCAGCGCTCAGCACGGCAAGAATCTGCTCGGCATAGTCCTGCCAATCCGTGGCGACGTGCAGCGTACCGCCCGGTTTCAACTTCGTTGCGAGCAACGCGATCAGCGGTGATTGCACCAGACGACGTTTGTGATGGCGTTTTTTCGGCCAGGGATCGGGAAAGAAGATCTGCACGCCGTCGAGCGATTCGGGCGGAACCATGTGCTGCAGCACTTCCACCGCGTCGTGTTGAATCACGCGCAGATTACGCAGGCCCTGCTCCTCTATCTGCTTGAGCAGACTGCCCACGCCGGGTGTATGGACTTCGATGCCGAGGTAATCCTTGTCCGGATTGGCGGCAGCAATCGTGGCGGTCGTCTCACCCATGCCGAAACCTATCTCCAGGATTTTCGGCGCATCGCGACCGAACACGGTGGCCAGATCGAGTGGCCGGCCGGTGTATGGAAGGCCGTACACCGGCATCAGCGTTTCATGCGCGCGGGCCTGGGCGTTGGATACGCGCCCCTGGCGCAGTACGAAACTGCGCACGGCGCGATGCGACGTGGATGCGTCTTCAGTCATGATTGAGTCATTCCCGCGAAAGCGGGAATCCAGTCGGGCGGCTGACGCGGCGTAGATCTCAAGCAAGCGCCGACAGTGCCGCTGTTGAGCGTCTTCAGCGCGTGGGAGAGATCATGCCGCCGGTCGGCGAACTCGGTGTTGCCGAGTACAGCTTCTTCGGCATGCGTCCGGCGCGATAGGCTTCGCGGCCGGCTTCGACCGCTTTTTTCATAGCCTGCGCCATCAGCACCGGGTCTTTGGCCTTGGCGATGGCGGTGTTCATCAATACGCCCGCGCAACCGAGTTCCAGCGCAATGGCCGCATCGGATGCCGTGCCGACGCCGGCATCCACGATCACTGGCACGGTCGCTTTTTCGATGATCAGCTGCAGGTTCCACGGATTGAGAATGCCCATGCCCGAACCGATCAGCGAGGCGAGCGGCATGATCGCGACGCAGCCGATTTCTTCCAGTTGCTTGGCGATGATCGGATCGTCGCTGGTGTAGACCATCACCTGAAAACCATCCTTCACCAGCGTTTCGGCAGCCTTCAGCGTTTCGAGCACATTGGGAAACAAGGTGTGCGGATCGCCCAGTACTTCGAGTTTCACCAGCGAATGGCCATCGAGCAGTTCGCGCGCCAGGCGCAACGTACGCACGGCATCATCGGCGCTATAGCAGCCGGCCGTGTTCGGCAGGTAGGTATATTTCGACGGCGGCACGGCGTCGAGCAGCGATGGCTCGTTGGCGTTCTGGCCGATGTTGGTGCGACGGATCGCGACGGTGACGATCTCCGCGCCGCTGGCATCGATGGCGCGACGCGTTTCATCGAAATCCTTGTACTTGCCGGTGCCGACCAGCAGGCGCGAGCCGTAGGCTTTGCCGGCAATGACGAGTGCATCGTTGGCGATTTGAGAGGATGTAAGCGGTGCGTTCATGGGTGCGGAGTCTCGCATTGGAGAAAGCCTGAGCAGGAGCGGCGCGACGATTCGTGCCGGATGGCCTTGATCAGCGCCTCCTTAGCCGCCGCCAACGGCGACGACGATTTCAAGCTGATCGCCCTCAGCCAACTGCGTCTGGGCGTAGTGACTGCGGGGCACGATTTCGCCGTTGCGCTCGACGGCGACCTTCCTGCCGGTAAGCGTCAGGACGTCCAGCAAGCCGGCGACGTGGATTGGCGCGGGAACCTGTTTGGGCTCCCCGTTCACGGAAAGCTGAATCATTGCAGAAGGGCAGTTTGGACTAAAAAACGAACTGTAATCATAGCACCGGCCATCTCGCCATCGCGTTGACGTGGCACAGCATTACCTCCAGGCGCGCGCCGTGAAAACAAATAAAAACCCCGCCGTACAGGCGGGGTTCGAACGCGTCGTCCAGTTGCTACGCGGACCGACGCGGCCCCTTGCGGGTCAAGCGAAAAGCGACGAGCGCGAGGCCGAAAAGCGCCAGTGTCCCCGGCTCCGGCACGCCGGGAACCGGGCCCGGGCCACCACCGCAACCGGGCTGGCTGGGATCCTCGCCGCAACCGGGAGGCAGCGGCTCGCCTGCCAGCAGGAATATACGGAAATTCTCCAGGGCGTCGGCTTCACTGGCGCTGATGCTATTCAGCCAGTCGACGTCGCTGACCACAACGAGACGTCCCTCATCGTTCACGAGATCATCGGTCGCCCACGCCGCGCCGACGTTGAAACTGCCGGCTGCCTGGATCGTGGCGAAAATCCGCGCGGGATCGATATTGGCGAGTTGGCCCGGTGCATCAGTGTCGAAGATCGTGCCGCGAATATCGTTCGGTTCCAGCAGAATGCTGAGGTCGGGAAAAAGGAACTGACTCGGCCCGGAAACGGGGCTGTCGCCGGCGTCGCCGAACACAATGTCCGAATCGCCGGTCAGCGTTCTGAAAATGTCCTGCAGCCAGTCGTTATGCGACTCGCAGCACGGTCGCTCAACCTGTCCGTAGAAACCACGACCACTGTTGACGAAATCGATCACGCGCTGTGCTTCAACCGCACCGGCATTCGCGAAGAAATCCGCGTCCCAGATGATGTCGTAGGTTTGCAGATTGGGAATGCTGGCATACGAGTTGTGCAGCGTCACGGTGTCACCCAGCCCCTCGAATAGCGGCACGACCTGTGTCCACCGGTTTGTCTGACCGACAATTGCCACCGAGGCCGCTTGCACTGCCATCGAAGCGACCGTTCCGACAAACAGCGCACTCAGTAATAAGCACTTCATCGCGGGCCTTCTCATGGCAGTTCCCCTAGTGAATGGATGGGATTTCACCAAGGCCTGAGCAACGCCAATGCCATACGGGTAAGGCACTGTAAACAATACAAAAATAATATTATTGCGGGGTGGTTTGGCGAAGCAATGTCAACAATTGCGACAGGGTTTTAGGGAGCAACGACAGATACCGGAGGACGCATGTGTGTGCCTCGCTTGGTTAGCGCCCTGCAGCGGAGTGTGTTCGTTTGCGAACGCCTAGCGGTGGAGGGGTGCGGCGAGATGGGATTGTGAGCGTCTCGCTGATGCGATCCGCTCATCCCTCGCGGCAGCCGCTCGGGAACCAGTGGGTATTTGGAGCGGGTGATGGGAATCGAACCCACACCATCAGCTTGGGAAGCTGAGGTTCTGCCATTGAACTACACCCGCGACGCGCCGATTCTATGCGACCTGCTCATCGTCCGGCAACGCGGGATCGATGATCGATCGATTATCGCGACAGGTTGTGCCGCGCGAAGACGACGCTCCCGGGTGGCTGCCACAGTTCCAACGCCATGCCGGTCCATTGTGCGGTGTTGCTGCGCGGCTTGTCGTTCTTGAATGCGGTATGTCGCAAGACTTCGGTGAGATTGAGCGAAACGCCGTAATAGAAGCTTCGCGTCGGCTCGTCGTCCGCGTTGGTTTCGTAATTGCGCGCGCCGTATCCGACGACCAGTTCCAGGTAGTGCAACAGCGGGTGTGAACGCGTCGCGTCGAAGCCGCTGGCCTTGGTCACAAAAAAATATTTCTGCCCGGAGTAATCACCGAAGGGGTCGATCTTGTCGTTGTCGCGCGCGTAATCGGACGGCCAGTAATAAAAGCGGAAATCGAATTTTTCGTCGATGGCCGGATGGGTCTCGGCGAACCAGCCGAGCACTGCGCCGCCCAGACCCATCAGCAGATCTTCGTGGCTGAAGCTATATTTTTCGGAAAAGCCGTCGATGACCTCGACCAGCGACAGCGTGCCGGCTGCCGCAACCATGCCGACGGCGAGCGCGGTATCGTGATCGTCGCCCATCCACTCCATGACGCGGGTGACGACGCGTGTTCCCGCGTAGGCGGAATAAAAGTGTCCCAGCTTGTCCGCGCCGCCTTCGACCGTGTGCTGACTGAACCAACCCTCCTTTTCGCTGTGAAACGTGCTGTTCAGGCCATCGTCCCACCATTGCGAGGCGCCATAGAGCAGTACCAGGCCGACCGAGGTGCCGAGGAAGAGCTGGACCTGGCGCCGATCGGCGTGGGTGAGATCGGGATTGAAAGGCTGCAGGCGATAAAGCGGCTCCTGTTGCAAGGACGAAGCAACCGGTCGCAGCGGTTCGCCGGTTGAATAATCCGTTGTTGCGGCGGTCGACATGGGTGGGGGTGGCGCCGTTGCAAACCAATCCGACGCCGAAACCGGCGTGGCGATGGTCAGCAGAGTGGCGACGAGTAACGGCCGCCGCAACCGCGTTGCAAATCCCATGATTCGCACTCCCCCGAAAGCCTGCGCTTACACATGGCGGCAGGACAGAGACTTACCGGGGCTCGCTATCAAGAAAGAGGCCCACAGGGGTTAAAATGCTTGCGTGTTCATGCGCGCAACGCGATGTTGCGTGTCTCAGAGTTTCATCGCGCGTCACTGGAGCCAGACAATCCATATGCCCGCCACCTTTGACGGTAAGCTGGTCGTAGCGATTTCATCCCGCGCTTTATTCGATCTCGAAGAAAGCAATCGCGTCTTCGAGCAGGAGGGTGTGGAAGCGTATTTCCAATACCAGCGCGCGCGCGAGGAGGACGTCCTGGCGCCGGGCATCGCCTTCCCGCTGGTGAGAAAACTGCTCGCCCTCAACGGCATGCTGCCCGCCCGTCCGCGGGTGGAAGTGATTCTGCTTTCGCGCAACACGGCCGACACGGGCTTGCGGATCATGAACTCCATCGAGCATTACAAGCTCGACATCACGCGCGCTGCTTTCACCGGCGGCGAGAGCACGTACTCCTACGTGCCGGCCTTCGATGCGGATCTGTTTCTGTCCGCCAACCCGGTCGATGTGCGTAAGGCACTTGATGCAGGGCATGCGGCAGCGACGATTCTGCCTTCCAACGTCGGGCAGAATCTTTCGCAGAGCGAGCAGTTGCGCATCGCCTTCGACGGGGATGCAGTGATTTTTTCCGACGAGGCGGAGCGGGTGTACAAGCAGGACGGCCTCGATCGTTTTCACGCCACCGAAGTGTCGGCCGCACGCGATCCGCTGACGGGCGGGCCGTTCAAGAATTTTCTCGCCGCGCTCCAGCACATTCAATCCGAATATCCGCCCGATGCGTCGCCGATCCGCACTGCGCTGGTCACCGCACGCAGCGCGCCCGCGCACGAGCGTGTGGTGCGCACCCTGCGCGCCTGGGATATCCGCATCGACGAAGCGTTGTTTCTCGGCGGTCTGGAGAAGGGCAATTTCCTCAAGGTGTTCGGTGCGGACATCTTTTTCGACGATCAGCGCGGTCACTGTGAATCCGCGCGCCTGCATGTTGCAACGGGGCACGTACCTTTCGGCATCGCAAACGAAAACAAGGACGGCGCATGAAAGTCGTGAAATGGGTGCTGTGGATCGTCGTCGCTCTGATCATTGTGGTTGTCGGCGCCATCGCATTCATTGCCATGACCGTCGATCCGAACGAGTACAAGCCGGATCTGATCAAGATGGTGAAAGACCATACCGGCCGCACGCTAACCATCAGCGGCGAAATCGAACTCAAGTTCTATCCGAAAATCGGCGCCGCCGTACAGGGCGTGACGCTCTCGGCGCCAAACAGCGATCAACGCTTTGCGCAGGTCGATGAAGCGCGCGTGGCGCTGGCGTTGCTGCCCTTGTTGTCCAAACAGTTCATCGTTGATGAGGTGACATTGACCGGCCTCGAAGCGGATCTTGTGAAATACAAGGATGGCAGCACCAATTTCGACGATCTGCTCGGCGAAAAGGCCGAGGAGCCGACCAAACCCAAAGAAGCCAAGCCGTCTAAATCCGCCAAGATGCCGGCGATCGATATCGGCGGCATCGCGTTGCGTAGCGCCACGGTCGGCTGGCAGGATCAGACCAACGGTACGCAGTTGCGCGCTTCCGACGTCAATCTCAATACCGGTCGCATCGCCAGCGGCGTGCCGGGGAAAGTGGATTTTTCCGCGCGTGTCGACGGCACCCAGCCCAAGCTCGCGTTGCAGATCAATCTGCAGGCGGGCTATCGCTTCGATATCGAGAAGGGCAGCGGTCAGCTGTCCAACATGGATCTCAAGGCCGACGGCGATGCCGCAACACTCAATGCGCTGCAACTCCGCATCAAGGGCGACACCGCGGGTTTCGATCCGAAAGCCGGACGCATCGATCTGACCGGCATCGAGGCGACCGCGAAATCGGGTGACATGCTCGACGCGCACTTTACCGTGCCCAAACTGCTTATTTCGCCGGACCGTTCGGAGAGCAAGCCGATTGCCATAGACCTCAAGTACAAGACACCCGAGCGCGCCATCGAGGCGCATGTCGCGCTGTCTGCGCTGAATGCGGCCGGCAGGCAAATCCAGTTCGCGAGCGCGGACATCGATTTGCAACTGAAACAGGACACGCTTGCTGTCGCGGGCAAGATCGGCTCTCCCGTGCTGCTTGATCTCGATGCAAAGCGTCTGCAGTTGGCCACGCTCGTCGGAGACTTCAGCTTCTCGGGGCCGAAGGTGCCGAACAAGAGCGCGAAGCTGCATCTGGAAGGCTCGAAGCAGCTTGATTGGGGGCAGGAAACCGCGCAGGCCGATTTGCGCGCGCGGTTGGAAGACGGCACGGTGAACGCCAGGGTTGCCGTGAAAGGTTTTGATACGCCGGCGGTGAAATTCGATGTGAACGCCGATCGATTAAACATCGATCAGTATCTGCCGCCAGCGGACAAGACGCCGGCCAGTGCCGATTCCTCAGCTGGCGCGAAGGGCGGTGGCGTCGCTTCGTCGCCGGCCACGAAGGAGTCGCCCATCGACCTCGGCTGGCTGAAAACGCTGCAGGCGCAGGGCAGCGTCAAGGTTGGCGAACTGGTGGTCTCGAACATCAAGGCGCAGAACGTCACTATCGGCGTCGATGCAGACAAGGGCCGGCTTTCGGTCAATCCGATCCGCGCGAATCTTTATCGCGGCAGCGTGCAAGGCAGCGCGATCGTGGATGCGCATCGCAATAGCTATGTCGTCAAACAGCGTCTCGTCGGGGTGAACATCGGCCCGCTGTTGCGCGATGTTGCCGACAAGGATCTGCTCGAAGGGCGCGGCAATGTCGAGCTCGACTTGCACACCGTTGGCACTACGCCCGATGCATTGAAGCGCGCACTGGACGGCACGGCGAGTGTCGTACTCAAGGATGGCGCGGTCAAAGGCTTCAACCTCGCTGAAGCGTTGCGCAAGGCGAAGGCGGTGCTGGGTTCCAAGAGCGCGGCCGAGGAACAGGCAAAAGGCGGCGAGCAGACGGATTTTTCCGACATGAGTGCGAGCTTCAAGGTTCAGAGCGGCATTGCGCACAACAATGATCTGTTGCTGCGCTCGCCCTTCCTGCGCGTCAACGGCAGTGGCGACGTGAACATTCCCGATTCGAATCTCGACTACTTGGTGAAAGCGTCGTTGGTGAATACATCCACCGGGCAGGGCGGCAAGGGCCTGGACAAGGTCGGCAGTGTCACCGTGCCGGTTACGATCACCGGTCCGATGGACAATCTTAAGTATCGGCTCGATACGCGTGCGCTGATCGAAGACAAGGCGAAGGACGAACTGCGTCGTCAACTCGAGCGGCGCCTGGGCGGCAAACAGGACGCGCAGCAAGGCGAGGCCGGTGCGCCGGCAGGCAAGGACGACAAGCGCGACAGCAGCGTGGGCGAGCAATTGCTGCGCGGGCTGATCAAAAAATAATCGGCCATGTCGCAATTCGCCGAGCACCTCATTGCATGGCAGCGGGAGCATGGCCGTCACGATCTGCCGTGGCAACGCACCTGCGATCCCTATGCGATCTGGCTATCGGAAATCATGCTGCAGCAGACGCAGGTCGCAACCGTCATTCCCTACTATCTGCGTTTTCGCGAGCGCTTTCCCGATATCCGCAGCCTTGCGCAGGCGGATGACAACGAAGTGCTGCGTCTTTGGAGCGGGCTCGGCTATTACTCGCGCGCGCGCAATCTGCATCAGGCCGCGCAACTGATCGTCGAACGGCACGGCGGCGCTTTCCCAACGGCGCTGGCGGACATTGAAGCGCTGCCCGGCATCGGGCGCTCCACCGCATCGGCGATTGCGGGTTTTGCGTTCGGCGCACGGGCCGCGATTCTCGACGGCAACGTCAAGCGCGTGCTGACGCGTCACTTCGGCGTGGCCGGTTATCCCGGCGAGCGCGCGGTCGAACAACAACTGTGGGCACTGGCCGAATCGCTGCTGCCGAGGCGCGATATCGAAGCTTACATACAAGGTTCAATGGATCTCGGTGCGACGATCTGCGTGACGAAGCGACCGGACTGCAATCGTTGTCCCGTTGCGGACACTTGTGTCGCACATGCTCAGAATCGCGTGCACGAGCTGCCCACGCCGCGCCCGCGCAAAGCGTTGCCCACGCGTGACACGAACATGGTCGTGCTTGTGCATGCCGGCGAAGTGTTACTGCAGAAGCGTCCGGCCACCGGCATCTGGGGCGGCCTGTGGTGTTTTCCGGAAGTGGACGACGAAGCGGAAGCCCGCCGAATCGGCGAACGTTTATACGGCTGTGAAGTGTCGAGCACACAGCGACTCGGCCTGCGCAAGCACAGCTTCACGCATTTTCATCTCAACATCACGCCGCTGTTGACGCATGTGTCACGTCGCGTGCCGCGCGCGGCGCAGCCCGGCGTGGTCTGGCTGTCCGTTGAAGACGCGCTCGCCGGGGCGCTGCCGACACCGGCCAAGCGCATCCTGCGTGAGTTGCACGCATCAGCGCGGGGCAAGCAGGCCGCGCTGTTCGAGGAATCGATAGAGGATCTCTAGTCGCACGACGGGGTCGTTCAGTTCAAGCAGTTTCTGCTTGGCGATCAGCGGTACCGGCAGCGCTTCGGTCAGGCGATATCCCACCCAGGCGGCATCGTCGAAGCGATAAGGCGCATCGAACTGTACCTTGCCGGCGTCGGCGGCAATCAATCGCAACAGATTCGCGCAACCGAGAAATTTCGGCGGGATGGGCGTTTCCGCTTCCGGCGCAATCGGTTCAACGCTCGCACGCAATAGCCCGCTTCTGTCGGCCTGCGTTTCGAGTATGCGAAAGCGCAAGCCGCCGCTGGCGCGCAAGGTCAGCACGCCCAGCTGTTGCATGTCGCACTCGGCGATATGCGCGAGACAGCCGATTTCTTCCGGCACGGCAACTTCGCCGACTTCCTTGCCCTGTTTGATGAGGCACACGCCGAAAGGCTGTTGGTCGCGCAGACAGTCGCGCGTCATGTCCATGTAGCGCGCTTCGAAGACACGAAGCGGCAGGCGGCCGCCGGGAAACAGGACTGCGTTGAGTGGAAAGAGCGGGATATCGAGCGTGCTGCGCTGGCCCATGAAAAAGATGGCTTTCTATTCGGCAGTCGAGGCGGATGCGTCGCCGCCCCAGCGTTGCATCAAGGTGTGTGGGATGCGCAGATGATCGAGAATGCGCGCGACGACGTAATCCACCAGCGCCTCGACCGATTGCGGTCGGTGATAAAAACCGGGGTTGGCCGGCAACACAATCGCGCCCGCACGCGCCAGACGCGTCATGTTTTCCAGATGCAGCAGGGACAGCGGCGTTTCGCGTGGCACGAGAATCAGCGGTCGGCGTTCCTTGAGGGCAACGTCGGCGGCGCGTTCGATGAGGTTGTCGGACAGTCCGCCCGCAACGGCGGCCAGCGTGCCCATCGAACAGGGACAGATCACCATCGCATCCGCAGGGTTCGAGCCGGAGGCAATCGGTGCATACCAGTCTTCGCGCGCATACACCGAAAGCTGCTCGGTGCTTGCCTTGAATCGCTCAGTCAGCGTGTGCTGCGCATCATGCGGCCGTGTCGGCAACACCAGATCGAGTTCCTGCTTGGCCACGATCTGAGCCGCCTGGGTATAGATCAGCCCGACGCGAATGTTTGCTTCAAGCAGGCACTCGACCAGGCGCAGACCATAGATCAGACCGGAAGCGCCGGTCAGGCCAACGGTGACGGTTTGTACGGGGAGGGTCATCAAGTGTTACTGCGGCGGCAACTGGCGATGGCGGATCAGCACCGGGACTTCGCCCTGAAAACGCGCGGCCAGGCGCTCCACCATGTAGACCGAGCGATGTTGCCCGCCGGTGCAACCGATGGCGACGGTCAGATAGGCGCGGTTGTCGCGCAGGAAAAGCGGCAGCCAGCGCTCAACGAAATCGCCGATGTCGCGCAGCATGCTGCCGACGTCGGGAATGGCGTCGAGAAAATCGCAGACTTCGCGGTCGAGCCCGCATAGCGGCCGCAGCCTGGGGTCGTAATACGGATTAGGCAAACAGCGGACGTCGAAGACCAGATCGGAATCGAGCGGAATGCCTTCCTTGAAGCCGAAGGACTGGAACAGCAGCGTCGTGCCGGACCGATCGATTTCCACCAGCGCCTTGATCCATGCGCGCAAACTGCTCGGCGCCGCGTCGCTGGTGTCGATGTGATGCCCCAGCACGCCGACGTCCTGCAGCAGATCGCGTTCGCGCGCAATGCACTCTTCCAGCGTCCGCTTGCCGTCGGACAACGGGTGCTTGCGGCGTGTCTCGGAGAAGCGCTTGATCAGCGTCTCGTTGGTGGCGTCCAGAAACAGCAGGCGTACATCCACGCCCTGGCTCTTGAGGGTGAGCACCGCGGCCGGAAGTTCGGACAATGCGCTGCCGCTGCGTGCATCGATACTGACCGCGATGCGGTCGTAGCCCGATTCGCGCAACAACCCGACCGTCTCGAACAGCAGCGGCGCCGGCAGATTGTCGACGCAGTAGTAGCGCGCATCTTCAAGGACGTTCAGCGCTATACTTTTGCCCGAGCCGGAGAGCCCGCTGATGAGAATGAGTTGCATGACCGGTCAAGCATAGCCGATGCGTCAAAGGCGGGCAAAGAGCGCATCCACGCATGAGACGCGCGCATGAAAAAGGGCGCCGCAGCGCCCCGGATTGTCGCAATCCTGCGGCTAAGGAAGTTCTGATTAAGGTGGCTTGATCAACGCTGTCGCCAGTTCGTTTTGCATAAGCGATTGATTGCTTTGTCCTCGCTCGTACAGCCATGTGCCGGCGCGCGGAGCAGGGGCCCCTTCAGGGGATGCGACCGCAGAGGCACATGAAGGAGCGCGAATTAACCGGCCCATCATAGCCCGCTGCGGGGTCGCATCCATCGATGAAGCCGATGGAGCCTGCTCCGCCCTTCGCGGTCCCGCACTCGCGACCATCCTCGGCACTTATTCGGACATTCCCTAACCCTTCTTGTCGTTCTTCAAGCACTGGCTCATGAAGGACTTGCGTTCGTCGCCTTTGAGCTTCTGTTCTTTCGCTTGTTGATTGCACAATTTCATTTTCTGCTGCTGCGCCGTTTGCGCAGGCGACTTGGCGTCTTCGGCATGCACCGTGCCGACCGACCACATGACAGCCAATACCATTGCAACGAGTGTTTTCATGTTCGCTCCCAATGTGTGTTGGACCCAAAACGGGCCGCGTATTGTTGCCGCGGGGAGAGGCGACTGCCGATATCTCGGATGGACTAGACCGTCGGGCTCATCAATTCCGGCGTGAGATTGGCGACTTAATCGGGTTGTTCCCGATTCATTTCGGCGCGCTGCCGTTGCATGAATTCTTCGGTGCTGTGATAGCCCCGAAGTTGCAGGATGTAATTGCGTACCGCCGCTTCAATCAGCACGGCGAGGTTGCGGCCGGCGGCGACGGGGATGACGACTTTCCGAACCGT
>DATCWO010000062.1:0-12795 GCA_036566325.1 Burkholderiales bacterium
CAACGCACAAAATCTCAAGACGATCGGTCTCAAAGCGACGCTGCCGCGACTGAAGATTCTCGAATTGTTCGGACGCAGTGAAGTTCGTCATCTGTCCGCGGAAGACGTTTATCGCCTGCTGCTGAAGGACAACATGGACGTTGGCCTGGCCACGGTCTACCGTGTGTTGACGCAGTTCGAACAGGCCGGCCTGCTGCAACGTCATCATTTCGAATCGGGCAAGGCGGTGTTCGAATTGAACGACGCCAGCCATCACGATCATCTGGTCTGCATGATATGCGGGCACGTGGAAGAGTTCTACGACGCGGAAATCGAGAAACGGCAAAGCCGCATCGCCAAAGAGCGCGGTTTCACCATTCGCGAACACTCGCTCTACCTCTATGCCGACTGCACCAAGCAGAACTGCCCGTATCGCGACAGTGGGGGCGGCAAAGCACTCTGAACGCCCTGCGGTGCGTTTCATGTCGCCGTAACACGGATCGCCGAGAATGAGTCTCCTTGATGGTGAAAGCACGATGGATCTCATACTCTGGCGTCACGCAGAGGCTGAAGACGGCTTCCCGGACGCGAACCGCGCGCTGACCAAGCGCGGGTTCAAACAAGCCGAACACATGGCGGCATGGCTCGATAAGCGGCTGCCGAAGGACATCGAAATTCTGGTCAGTCCAGCCACGCGCACGCAGCAGACTGCGCAGGCACTCGGCCGCCCCTTCAAGACCTCCGCGCATGTCGGCACCGGCGCCGATGCGGCGCATCTGCTCGCCGCGGCCGAGTGGCCAGACGGGGCCAAACGCTCGGTGCTGGTGGTCGGTCATCAACCCACACTGGGACATGTCGCTTCGCTATTGCTGTGCGGCAGCGAAGCAAACTGGTCGATCAAGAAAGGGGCGATCTGGTGGTTGAGCAGTCGCGTGCGCGCGGACGAATCGCAAGTCGTTTTGCGCGCGATGCTTACTCCGGAACTGCTTCAAGTCTGATCAAGAGCCAAGGTCGGTCGCGCGTGCGTGACCGCAAAAGGCACAATCGTTCAGAGCTTCCTTAAGGCTTCAAGCGGCGCGTGAGCTTTGCGAGCCATTCTTGCTGCCGTTTTCCCGCACGTCGAGCTTGAGACCGAGCGCCTGCCACTCGCGCGCCTCGGCTTCCAGCGCTGCAGTGGTCAGCGGATGCGCCTCCAGCCAGTGGCGCGGCAAGCTGAGCTGAAAACCATTGCCCGATGGCCGACATTGCATGCGCGGCAAACGCATGTTGGTACGACTGCGATAAATGAGCGCCGCGAGCCGCAAACTCAGGATCAACGTCCAGTCGGGACTGCGCGCCGGCAGATTGGACAGTTTGGAAAGCTTGCCGCGATGCGCCAGCACGATCCGCGCAAGTCGCGTCTGCTCGTCCTTGGAAAAACCCGGCATATCGGCATTGGTCAGCACATAGGCCGAGTGCTTGTGATATCCCGCATGGGCGATGGACAAACCGATTTCGTGGAGTTGCGCGGCCCATTCCAACAGCCGCGTATCGGCCTCGCTCTGGACATCGGCGAGACTGTCATACAGTTGGCGCGCCAGTGCACCTACGCGTTGCGCCTGGGTCGGCTCGACATGATAGCGGCGCATGTACTGCTCCACCGTAGTCTGGCGCATATCACGATGCTGCACTCGCCCCAACAGGTCGTATAGCACACCTTGCCGCAGCGCCGCTTCGGACACCTGCATACGCTCCAGTTCGAACGTATCGAACACCGCACTCATCACCGCGATGCCCCCCAGCATCGTCGCCAGCCGATCGCTGCGCACGTTGGGCAATGCCGCGCTCAATATATCGCCCGATTTCACTAGATGCGCGCGCAACCGTTCGAGCCCCGCAGCCGTGATCGTGCCATCCGCCCACCCGAAGCTCTGCAGGATGCTCGCGATGGTCTTGGCCGTTCCGGAAGAGGCGACCGCCTCCTGCCAGCCGGTTGCGCTGAATTCGCCGACGATGCGTTGCACTTCATTGCCTGCCGCGAGCGTCGCTTTCTTCATCGACGCCTTGTCGATCCGGCCGTCGGGAAAGTAATCCAGACTGTAGGTCACACAGCCCAGCGACAGGCTTTCGGTCAGCGCGGGTTCGAAACCGGTGCCGATGATGAATTCGGTCGACCCGCCGCCGATATCCACGACGAAACGCCGCTGCAGCGAAACCGGCAGGCTGTGCGACACGCCCATATAGATAAGCCGCGCCTCTTCCCGGCCGTACAGCACCTCGATCGGAAAACCGAGCGCAACCCGCGCTTCTTCGAGAAACTGCGGTGCGTTTTTCGCCACTCGCAGTGCCTTGGTGCCTACGGCGCGCACGGCGCCGGACGGAAAACCGCGCAGGCGTTCGCCGAAGCGCGCAAGCGTTTCGATGGCACGCAATTGCGTTGCGCGATCGAGGTGACGGTCAGGGGTGAGGCCGGCCGCAAGCCGCACCGGTTCGCGCAGGGCGTCAAGCGGATAAATCTGATCGTCGACCACGCGGCCGATCTGCAAATGAAAACTGTTGGAGCCGAGATCGATCGCGGCCAGGGATTCGTAAAGCACGGGTTGGGAAAATTTAGGCAAGGGACAGTGCCCCTGTATATCCCCGGATTCGGGAAGCGACAAGTAAAAAAAAACCGGTTGAGCAACGCCTCAGCCGAGTAGCAATGGCAATGCCCGGCTTTGCGCCCGCGCATCAACCGCTAATCGGCGCACCGGCCGGGACGCCGGACCACGTCTCAGGAACGCGCTGCGCGCTCGAGCGCTTCGAACGAGGCGTGGCGCACATCCTCGCCTTTCGTCATGTAGATCGCATACTCGGAAATGTTTTTTGCATGATCGCCGATACGTTCGAGCGCCTTGGCCACCCACAGCGTATCGATGGATGCGGAAATGGCGCGCGGATCCTCGATCATGTAAGTCAGCAGAGCGCGCAGAATGGCTCTGAAACGTTCATTGACCACGCGGTCCTGACGCACCACATCCGCCACATCGCGCGTTTCGGAGCGTGCCAGCGCATCGAGCGAACGACGCAGCATATCGACCACGGCATCGGCAATGAGCCTGATTTCCGGAAAACCCGGGCTGTGGTGCTCGCTCAAGCGTAACTGGCGGGCGACGAAGGCGATTTTTTTCGCTTCGTCGCCGACACGCTCAAGATCGGTAATGGTCTTGTACGCCATCAACACGAAACGAAGATCGAGCGCCGCCGGCGCGCGCCGTACAATGACATTGGTACACTCTTCATCGATTTCGCGTTCAAGCTGATTGACGCGCTGTTCTTCGGAGACAATACGTTCGATCAGCGCCGCATCACCGGTGCGCAGCGCCTCGATGGCGTAGCGGATCTGCTGCTCGACCAGCCCGCCCATGGCCAGCACGCGGGTACGCAAATGCTCAAGTTCGGCATCGAAGTATTTAGAGGTGTGCGACATGGGTTGCATGAGAACGCTCGCGTTCGCAAAGCGGATGACTGTAGCGATGGAATGTGACAATGCCGTTGCAGCAAGCCACTAGCTTCATCCGAAGTTCGACGCTCATTGACTTGTAACATTGCCGTCATAAAAGGCCCTTACGCTCGCAAGCACTATGGCCGCGGACCCCACACCGACAACGCAACACCTCGAAGCCCTTTTCCTCAATCGGGAATTGGGCGCGCTGGAATTCAACCGCCGGGTGCTCGCGCAAGCGGCCGATTCGACCGTGCCGCTGCTCGAACGATTGCGATTTCTGTGCATCGTCTCCTCCAATCTCGACGAATTCTTCGAAATACGCGTCGCGGGCATCAAAGAACAGATCAAGCTCGGCCTGCCGACCGCCGGGCCGGACGGCAAAGCGCCTCTGGAAGTGTTTCGCCTCGTCAGTATCGCCGCGCACGAACTGGTTACACAGCAGTACCGGCTATTGAACGAAACCGTCCTGCCTGAACTGGCGCGGCAGAACATCCGCTTTTTGCGCCGATCGGAATACAGCGAAGCGCAACGCAAATGGGTGCGTGACTATTTCTTCCGCGAAATGCTGCCGGTTCTGACACCCATCGGACTGGATCCGGCGCACCCCTTCCCGCGCGTGTTCAACAAAAGCCTCAACTTCGCCGTCGAGCTCGAAGGCCGCGACGCCTTCGGACGGGATTCGCGCGCCGCGATCGTACAAGCGCCGCGCATTCTGCCGCGCGTGATCAAACTGCCGGCCGAAGTCGCCGGAAAGGTGGGCACGTCCTTCGTGTTTCTCACTTCGATCCTGCACGAACATGTCCATGAACTGTATGCAGGCATGCAGGTGCGCGGCTGCTACCAGTTCCGCGTCACGCGCAACAGCGACCTGTTCGTCGAGGAAGAAGACATCAAGGATCTGCGCCTCGCACTGCAGGGGGAGCTGCCACAGCGCCATTTTGGCGACGCGGTGCGACTGGAAGTGGCGGACGACTGCCCGCCTATCGTGATCGAGTATCTGTTACAGCACTTCGGCCTCGGCAAGGAGGATCTGTATCAGGTGCGCGGTCCGGTTAACCTGGTGCGTCTCATGCAGGTGCCCGAGAAACTCGAACGCCCCGATCTGCTTTATCCCGCCTTCTACCCGGGTCTTCCCACAGTGCTGCGCGAGAACGAGGACATGTTCGAAGTCATTCGTGCCGGCGACGTGCTGTTGCATCACCCCTATCAGTCCTTCGCCCCGGTCGTCGCATTCATCGCGCAGGCGTCCACCGATCCGAACGTCGTGGCGATCAAGCAGACGGTCTATCGCACCGGCAAGGATTCAGCGTTGATGGAAGCGCTGATCGCGGCGGCGCGCAACGGCAAGGAAGTCACCGCGATTGTCGAGCTGAAGGCGCGCTTCGACGAAGAAGCGAACATCAGTTGGGCGTCGCAACTGGAACAGGTGGGCGCACATGTGGTGTACGGCGTAGTCGGTCACAAAACGCACGCCAAAATGGCGATGGTGGTACGACGCGAAGCAGGCGCGTTGCGCCGCTACGTGCATCTGGGCACCGGGAATTACCACCCGCACACGGCGCGCGCCTACACCGATTTCGGGCTGCTGACCTGTGATGAACAGATGTGCGCCGACGTCAACGAAGTGTTTACTCAGTTGACCAGCCTCGGCCGTGCGCACGAACTGCATCACCTATGGCAATCGCCCTTTACGCTGCACGCCAATGTGGTTGCGGCGATCCGCAACGAAGCGCGCATCGCGAGCGAGGGGCGCGCTGCGCACATCATCGCCAAAATGAACGCCCTGCTGGAGCCGGACACCATCGAAGCGTTGTACGCCGCCTCGCAGGCGGGCGTGAGAATCGAACTGGTTGTGCGCGGCGTGTGCGCCTTGCGCCCGGGCATTGCGGGGTTGTCGGAAAACATCCGGGTGCGTTCGATTGTCGGGCGTTTTCTCGAGCACCATCGCATTTTTTATTTCCGTAATGACGGGCGCGACGACGTCTATCTGTCCAGCGCGGATTGGATGGACCGGAATTTCTTCCGCCGCATCGAACTCTGTTTTCCCGTACTTGAACCGAAGCTCAAGGCGCGCGTTATCCAGGAAGGACTGCAGTGCGCGCTGGCGGACAATACCCAGTCATGGGCAATGCAGTCCGACGGCAGTTACGTGCGCAACCTGCCCGATGACCGGCCGCGCAACGTGCAGGAGGAATTATTGCGCAGCCTGGCCGATGATCACGTTCCGGAAAACTATCAGGAAAGCTCGGTTTAAAGCCATATCCGCAAGCGCTGGCGTCGCGTCAAATAGTGCAAGCGCGCTCACGCCGCGCGAACATCGCCCCTAAGATAGTGTCGTCCATAACGCGAATCCATACGCGCCATCGACAGCAACATCAGCAAATCGGCGGTATTGAAATCCGGATCCCACGCCGGTTCGCCGCAGATATAGGCGCCAAGACGCAAGTAGCCTTTGATCAACGGCGGCACGTAGCACTCGCCGTGGTCTGCCAGCGCGCCGAACGGCAGGTGGCAGCGCGGAAATACGCGATATTCGCGCGGAGACAAATGCGCCGCGCCCAGACGACGGTACAGATTCGCGGCGGCATGTCCGCCATCGGCCATGCTGATGCTCGCGCAGCCGACCACATGGCTATAACCGCCTTCCCGCATGTAACGGGCGAGGCCCGACCACAACAAACCGATCGCCGCGCCGGTTCGATAACTCGCATGTATGCACGAACGCCCGACCTCCACCAACCCGGCGCGCAGCGGCGCCAGGCGCGACAGATCGAATTCCTGCTCCGAGTAATAGCCGCCGATCGCCAGCGCAGCCTGCGGCGAGAGCACTCGATAGGTACCGACGACTTCATCAGTGCTCAGATCGCGCACGATCAAGTGGTCGCAATAGGCATCGAAGCGATCTTCGTCGATGCCGGCGCGACCGGTCTGAAGCCGCGCGCCCTGTTCCTCCGCGAACACTTGATAACGCAGGCGCTGCGCCTCGATGATTTCGCTCTTGCTCGAAGCAAGCGCAACTGCCAACCTCGTATTCGTAGCCGCCTTCGCGACCGTCTGTAATTGCAGCATGCTGATTCCCTGAATGACACGCCTTGGAAATTTCGGTCAAGGTTCCCCAGCCCTTGGCCAAGCCTGCCCTATTCTTGAAAACGCGCGTGTCACCGACATGAAGAATTCATGAACAGGACGTTACAGCGGACGAGCCCGATCGAGCGCATGCTAAAGTGCGCGCGTTTCGGCAACACACCCACCACATGTCTGAAATGGAAGAAAGTCCATTCAAGGGCAAGACCGGATTCTCGCGAGTCGTCCGGGCTTTCGGCTACTCGCTGCACGGATTCGGCTCCGCGTTCCGTCACGAAGAGGCCTTTCGTCAGGAAGCGATGCTCGCCGTGGTGATGGCGCCGATCGCGCTGTTTCTCGATATCAGCGGTACGGCAAAAGCGATCATGGTCGCCAGTGTGTTGCTCGTGCTGATCGTCGAACTGCTGAACTCGGCCATTGAAGCGGCGGTCGATCGCATTTCCCTGGATCGACATCAACTGGCGAAGCGCGCCAAGGACCTTGGCAGCGCTGCGGTTTTTTTAAGCCTCGCCAATGTCGCGCTGGTATGGGGCATCATTTTGTGGGATGCGTTCGTTCAATCCTGATCGACAGGCGCACGCCGTCGTCCTAACGCTTTCATCAAAGCTTCACCGCTTTTTCATCGATTCTTCATACACGCGCGGCACCATGGCGCGGCATGAATGTCACTCATCCGCTGCGCATCGCTGTCGTTAGCGAAACCTACCCGCCCGAAATCAATGGCGTGGCACGCACCATCGGCACGATGGTGAGGGAGCTTCACCGCCGCAATCACTCGATCCAACTCATTCGTCCGCGTCAACATGCCGGCGACCACGGCGATGCCGATGCCGGCATCAACACCATTCTGGTGCGCAGTATCCCGCTGCCGCGCTATGGCCAGTTGCGCATCGGCCTGCCCGCCAGACGCATGCTGTTGCGCGCATGGAAGACACGTCGCCCCGACATCGTTCAGGTCGTCACCGAAGGTCCGCTCGGACAATCGGCCGTCAACGCGGCCAGGCAGCTCGGCATACCGATCATTTCCGAGTTCCACACCGATTTTCGTAGCTACAGCGAACACTACGGCCTTGGCCTGCTCTCGCGTCTGGTTGCTGCGCATCTGCGCCGCCTGCATAACTGCGCCGATTGCACACTCGCGCCGACTGCGCAGATGAAGGACCAACTCGCAGCTCGGGGTTACCGCCACCTGCAGGTGGTCGGACGCGGCATCGACACATCGTGCTTCGGCGTGTCGCATCGCTGCGCTGCGCTACGACGAAGCTGGGGCGCATCCGACGACGACCTGATCGCGCTCTATGTCGGGCGGATTGCGGCGGAAAAAAATCTGCGCCTGTTTGTGGAAGCGGCGCACGCCATGCGATCGGTCACGCCGCAACTACGTGTGGTCGTTGTCGGCGACGGCCCGGAACTGGCTGCGCTGCGTGCCAGCGAGCCGACATTTCTGTACGTGGGGCGACGCAGCGGCGAGGATCTCGCGCGTCACTACGCTTCAGCCGACGCGATGATTTTTCCCAGTCTGACGGAAACCTTCGGCAACGTGACGACCGAAGCACTGGCAAGTGGCCTCGCCGTAGTGGCCTTCGACTATGCTGCCGCGCGGCAATATATCGGGCACCGGCGCAACGGACTGCTTGCACCCTTCGGTCAAGCCAACACGTTCGTCGAACTGACGCAGGATCTCGCGGCCGATCCGGTGCTTCGCCAACGCTTGCGCGCTGCCGCACCACATGCCGTGCATACCCTCACGTGGGCGCAGGTCGTGGATGATCTGGAAGCGATTTTTCGTCAGACCATCGCGCAAGCCGCGACACGCCCGGCTCGTCACGCCACCATTGTCAAAACACGCAGCGACCATGCGCCCCTTTGACGCCGGATTGAAATGGATGCTGTTGCATGACGAAAGCTGGTGCATACGTCTGAACGGCGCGTCCACCATACCGTGGGTCTGCGCGCTGTTCCGGCTCGCAAGCCGTCTCGGCGACGGCTGGTTCTGGTATGCGCTGATGGGTTTACTGCTGGCCGCCGAGGGGCGCGGCGCATACGCTGCGGTGGGCGACATGCTGATCGCAGGCATTTTGGGACTGGCGACTTACAAGACGCTGAAGACCGCGACTTCGCGGCCACGCCCCTACCAGGTCCAGAACCGTATCCGCCTCGGCGCGGCGCCGCTCGATCAATTCAGCTTTCCTTCCGGCCACACGCTGCATGCAGTGTCGTTCACGCTGATCGCCATTGCATACTTCCCGTCGCTCGGTTCGGTGCTGATGCCATTCGCCTTGTTGATTGCGATGTCGCGCGTGATTCTGGGGCTGCATTATCCGAGTGACGTGCTGGCCGGCGCAGCCATCGGCACGGCGTTAGCCGGCGTGGTGTTGACGTGGCTCTGAATCAATCGAGTGCCGACTCGATTTTCTCGACCAGTGTCCGCAATACTTTGATGCGCGCGTAGTACTTGTCCTCCGCCTCGATCAGCGTCCACGGTGCCGTTGAAGTGCGTTCGATCATGTCGGCTGCCGCCTGCTGATAAGCATCCCATTTCCTGCGATTGCGCCAGTCGTCCGGGGTAATCTTGAAGCGCTTGAACGGCGTTTCCTCCCGCTCACGAAAGCGCTTGAGCTGTCCCGCCTTGCTGATCTGCAGCCAGAACTTGACGACCAGCGTGCCGCTTTCGATCAACTGCTGTTCAAACGCATTGATCTCCTCATACGCGCGCTGCCAGTCCGCCGCATCGGCAAGATTTTCCACGCGTTCGACCAGCACACGGCCATACCACGAACGATCGAAGATCGTGATCTCCCCCTGCTTCGGCAGTGCACGCCAGAAGCGCCACAGGTAGGGATAACGCAATTCCTCTTCGGAGGGCGCTGCGATCGGCACGACCGTGTACTGCCGCACGTCGAGCGCATAAGTGATCCGCCGAATCGCCGAACCTTTGCCGGCCGCGTCCATGCCTTCGAACACCACCACCAGCGAACGCTTGCGAAAACGATTGCGACGCGTCAGTCGTGCCAGACGCGCCTGCTGTTCTTCGAGCTGCTTTTGATAATCCGCTTTATCCAGCCGTTTATTCAAATCCAGTTCGTGCAACGGGTTTCGTTTTCGGCGTCGCTCGGGCAATGCCGGCGCGACGGATGCGTCCGGTATGCCCGTATCGAGCCGACGACGAAGCGCCTCATGCAGCAAGCGCCCTACGGCAACCTCGCGATATTGCTCATCGCTGCCGTCGATGATCGTCCACGGCGCTTCGACGCTGCCTGTTCCACCCAGTATATTTTTCGCCGCGGCGCTGAACGCTTCGTAATGTTTGAGCTGCCAGCGATCCTCATCGGTCACCCGCCAGCGCGTAAGCTTGCTTGCACTGAGTTTCTGCAGACGCTCGACTTGCGCAGCCTCTTCCAAATGGAACCACAGCTTCAGCAGCAATACGCCTTCGTGTACCAGCAACGTTTCGAAATCGCGGATTTCAGCCAGGCTGCGTTGCAGCGCCAGACCCGACAACGCGCTCGATGCGTGCTTGACAACGGGTGCGTGATACCAGCTCTCCAGCAATACGCCGATGCTGCCTTTAGGTGGCAGCGCCTGCCAATAGCGCCACATGTGCGGCCGTGCCCGTTCGAAGCCTGTCGGCTCGTCAAGCGCACGCAGATGGACGTAACGCGGATCCATCCATTCACTCAGCCGATTCGCAGTCTCGCTGCGCCCCGACCCGCTCATGCCGGCCAGTAGCACCAGCACGGCGAAGTCGCGCTGTTGCGTGACATCGTATTGGGCGTTCACCAGCGCCTCGCGCAACCCGGGCACGATCTCGTCGTATGCTTCCTTGCTCAGCGCATGCCCCGCAGCCACTTCAATCCCGTTATTCGCACTCATCGTCGTGCTCCTCAACGTGCTGCGTCCCTCACATGATCAACGCCAGAATCGTTCCGCCTTTTCGAACGCGCGCCAGCGTTTGTCGTAGCGCTTCAATTCGCGCTCCGTGCGCGCCGTTTCCCACTCGCATACGGCGGCGACGATCTGCGCATCGGCGGACTGGGCATGCGCGCGTGCCGCCTCTTCGGTAAGGCGTTCGGTCTGCGCTGCGTCGTTCAGGATGCCGAGCGTGTCCTGTAAATCGCGCAAGGCATCGACATACGCGGCCACCTTTTCCACCGCGTACAACGAGCCGAAGAATTCGGCGGCGTAGCGCAGTTTTTTCGCTTCGATGCGCACGCCGTGTCGCGCTTCCGCGCTCATCTCGAGCAGCGCTCCGCCATGCCTGCGCAGACGACGGTGGCGCTTACGCAACACCTTCTTGGCGAACTCGCCGAGGGGCGCGTCGAGCGCGATGCGTTTTTTACCGTGCTCGGGCACCAGACCGAAATCGTCCAGATTGCAACGTTGCGCGAGCTGGAGCAGCAATCTGGCATAGCGCGACGACGAAACCGCCTGGCGCGCACGCTCGCCGTATTGCGCGCGCAGACTTTGCACCGCGGACTGAAGCGCATCGATGGCTGGAACCGCCTTGCGCAACGCCGGCAGCGTTTCCTCGACGTATACATCCCAGTCGCGCGCCGGCCCCAGTTCGCCGCTCAGCCAGCGCAATTCGTCGACCAGCTCGGCATAACTTCGCTTCGGCGCAACGAAGCGAAACAGACCGATGCAGGAACGCAAGCGGCGCAGGCCGACACGCAACTGATGCAGATATTCGGCGTCGTCGGCGTCGAGTACACCTTGTTCATTCGCCTGCATATGCGCGACGCAGCCGAGGATGATATGTCGCAGTCCCTGCAGCGCCGTCCAGGCGGGATCGAGCACGACGGGCGACGCCTTGCGCGGCAAGCCCACGCGTCCGGTTGCCAGGGCGTCGCCGCGTTCCGCCTTGCTCAGATAGCCCAGACGCAGTGAGATGTTTTCCGACAGTGTCAGCGCAAGATCGAACAAGGGCTGCGCACTTCCGCTGAGCAGTTCGATTTCGATTTCGCTGATCGACTCGCTGCGCGCCCCCGCGCGCACGATCCCGCGATCGAGCGCAAGCTCGGCCGTCGTGCCGTCGGCGAAGCCAAGCAAGATCGCGGTGCGTTCGAACTCGGTTTCGAATACCGGCGCGAGACCGTCACGCACGCGCTCATCGGCAAACAGGTCCGCGTAAGGCGTATCGGCGAGCCGGGTCGGATCGAGTGCCGCGTCCGCGAGCGGCCATTCGAGCTCCACGCGCTCATGCAGGCCGCCGGCGCTGCGACCGCCGGCCTTGAGTGTCTGTATCCATTGCGTGCCGCTGCGCCGCACACGCAATGCGATACCGGCTTGCGCCAGATCGCGCGCACCGGTGTCGTAATAAAGGGTATGGAGCTGCTCGATCCGGGGTTCGGTGCGTTGCAGCGTCTGCAAGGCGGGATGCCGCGGCAGCACGGCAAGATCTTCCGGTGCCACGAGCAGCTTCAGTTCGATTTCCAAACCAGCTCGCTCCTCGCCCCAAAGGGTATTCAGCGCCTGCGCGCGGACATCACACCGGATACTTCGTGGATCAGGCTCAGCGCGCGGCGCAGATGCGGCAGATTGCCGACTTCGACGGTGAATTCCATGGTCGCGACGTTCTGGCGCGATAGGGTTTTCACCGCCGTGACATTGATGCGTTCGCGCGACAGCACCTCGGAAATATCGCGCAACAACCCCTGACGATCGTTCGCCTGTACCGCGATATCCACCGGGAACATGCCCGGCTTGTCGCCCCAGGCGGCGTCGATGCTGCGCTCCGGCTGAACGGTGAGCAGATGCGCGAGGCTCTTGCAATCGGCGCGGTGCACCGAAATGCCGCGCCCGCGCGTAACGAAACCGACGATGGCATCGGGCGGCACCGGCTTGCAACAACGCGCCAGCTGGGTCATGAGTCGATCGACGCCGACGATCAGAATCGCGCTATCGCTCGCCGCCTTGCTCTTTTTTGCGATCAGCGCGTCTTCCTGCGGCGGCGCCTCTTCCGGTCGGCCGCGCAAAGCGATCTGCAGCGCGCGTGGGCCGATTTCATCGCGCCCGACCGCGGCGAACAGGTCGTCCGTCTTGGCGAAGCCGAGATTCTGCGCAACCTGATCGAGGCGCGTCTTGAGCGCGCCCTCGCGATGCATTTCGCGTTCGACGATGGCGCGACCCGAAGCAATGGTGCGCGCCAGTTCTTCGGCGTTGAACCATTGACGCACCTTGTTGCGCGCGCGATTGCTTTGCAGGTAGTTGAGTTGCGGATTGAGCCAGTCGCGGCTCGGCCCGCCGGTCTTGGCCGTGACGACTTC
>DATCWO010000140.1:0-4173 GCA_036566325.1 Burkholderiales bacterium
TTCGGATTGAATCACCGTCCGGCGCGTGTCGGCCGCAACCCCAAGTCCGGCGAGAAAGTCCACGTGCCGGAAAAGTTCGTCCCGCATTTCAAGGCGGGCAAGGAACTGCGCGAGCGCGTGGACGGAGCGCCGGTCAAGGCCGAGGGCGGTTAGACGAAAAGCGTGGCGCGGAGTGAAAACTTCGCGCCATGTTTTTTATGTACAGGGAAGCGCTGCGCGGTTTTAATGGAGCTTCCCGATCAAGAGGTATACAAGGGCGTATCGTTCCCTTGTTCTGATAGCTAGAGAGGCCATGGCGCTCATTCGCTTTCTCATCATGCTCGTCTGGGCGCTGGTCTTCATCGTGTTGCTGTTGTTCGCGGCAAAGAACGTCGAGACCGTCACCCTGCGTTTTTATTTCGATCGCGTGTGGGAAGCCCCGCTGATCGTCGTCGTGCTGGCTGCGTTCGCGGCCGGTACGTTATTCGGCCTTATCGCCTGCCTGCCTTCGCAGGTTCGCCAGCGACGCAACATCATGGGGCTGAAGCGCGAGTTGCGCATTCGCGACAAGGCGGCTGCCATGCCGACTCCTGACGCGCCACCCGCCACCACCGCCGTCACCGATGTCTCGACCATTGTCTGAAGCCGGCGGCACGCCCGCTAGCGTGTATTCCATTCGTCGTTCACCAAATTCTCGTCCGCCCGGAATCGCGCCTGCCGGATTCCCGCGCGTCTACTGAGCCTGCCCGTATGGAATTCGATCTCTGGTGGCTCATCGTCTGTCCGATTTTTTTTGGTCTGGGCTGGCTGGCGGCGCGTATCGATATCAAACATCTGTTGCTTGAATCGCGTGCGCTGCCGCGTTCCTATTTCAAGGGCCTCAACTTTCTTCTGAACGAGCAGCCGGACAAGGCGATCGAGGCGTTCATCGAAGTTGTCAAAGTCGATCCGGAAACCATCGAGCTGCATTTCGCGCTCGGCAGCCTGTTTCGTCGTCGCGGCGAGACCGAGCGGGCGATCCGCATGCATCGCAGCCTGCTTGAACGTCCCGATCTGGGTGATGAGCAACGCGTGCTGGCACTCTATGAGTTGGGTCAGGATTATCTGAAGGCCGGCCTGCTTGACCGCGCGGAAGAAGCGTTCATCAAGCTGCGTAACGGCCCGCATCGCGCCGAAGCGCTGCGTCACCTGCTCGATATCTATCAGCAGGAAAAGGATTGGCAGAAGGCGGTCGAAATCGCCGAACAGTTGGAGCAGGACTCCGATCAGTCGTGGCAGAAGGAGATCGCCAATTTTTACTGCGAGCTGGCGGCGGTGTCGATCGCGCACGGACGTGCCGATGAAGCGCGCCGATCGCTTGAGCAGGCGCTCCATGCCAATCGCAAATGCGTGCGTGCCAGCCTGTTGCTGGGCGAGCTGGCCGCAGCGGCCGGCAATCATGTCGAGGCGATCGATCACTGGACGCGCGTCGAACAGCAGAATCCGGCCTATCTGTCGCTGATCGCGCAACGCATGCTGAAAAGTTTTCATGCGCTGGGTCGCGCGTCCGAAGGCGTGGAGCGTTTACGCGGCTATCTGGCCAACCACCCGTCGCTCGACCTGCTCGATGTCGTCTTTCAATCGACGCTCGAGACGGAAGGGCCGGAGAGCGCTTATCGTGTGGTACGCGATGAACTGCGCCGCAATCCGACCCTGATCGGGCTGGACAAGCTGTTCGAGGCGGAAATCCTGTCGGCGCCGATCGAACGCCGCAACGATCTGGAAATGGTTAAAAACCTTGTCCACAATCACACGCGTCGTCTGGCGCGTTACCGTTGCGAGGACTGCGGCTTCAAGGCGCGTCAATTCTATTGGCAGTGCCCGGCCTGCATGGGGTGGGAGACTTACCCGCCGAAGCGGACCGAAGAATTCGATCTGTCGCCCTGAAAGCGGATTGCCGACACGAATTTTGCATACGGCGGCACTACCGTAACTGCCCGCGAGGAGAACAAAGTTGAAAATCACCATGATCGGCACCGGCTATGTCGGCCTTGTTTCCGGTGCGTGTCTGGCCGAGGTCGGCAACGACGTGCTGTGCTTCGATGTCGACCAACGCAAGATCGACATTCTGGAATCCGGCAGCATCCCCATTCATGAGCCCGGACTGCTGGAAATGGTGGAGCGCAATCGCGCCGCCGGACGGCTGCGCTTCACGACCGACGTTGCCGAGAGCGTTGCATGGGGCGATGTGCAGTTCATCGCCGTAGGTACCCCCCCCGATGAGGACGGCTCGGCCGATCTCAAGCACGTGGTCACAGCGGCGCGCGCCATTGGCAAGCACATGAACTGGTACAAGGTCATCGTCGATAAATCCACCGTGCCGGTGGGTACTGCGGATGCGGTTCGAGCGGCCATCGCGGAAGAGCTGCAGGCCCGCAATCTGGATATTCCCTACGCTGTCGTGTCCAACCCCGAATTCCTCAAAGAGGGCGCCGCCGTTGATGACTTCATGCGGCCCGACCGTGTGGTGATCGGCAGCGACGACGAACAGGCGACGCGCGTGATGCGTTCGCTGTATGCGCCGTTCCAGCGTAGCCACGAACGGCTGGTCGTGATGGACGTGCGTTCTGCCGAACTGACCAAGTACGCCGCGAACGCCATGTTGGCCACGCGCATTTCGTTCATGAACGAAATGGCCAATCTCGCTGAACGGCTGGGTGCCGATATCGAGGCTGTACGACGGGGCATCGGCTCCGACCCGCGTATCGGCTGGCAGTTTCTCTATCCCGGTGTGGGTTACGGCGGCTCGTGTTTTCCCAAGGATGTGAAAGCCGTCATCAAGACGGCCGCGGATAACGGCCTACCGTTGCAATTGTTGGATGCCGTTGAGCGTGTCAACGAAGCACAAAAGCACGTGCTCGTGCAGAAGATCGTCAAGCGCCTCGGCGAGGATCTAAGCGGCATGTGCTTCGCGCTGTGGGGCTTGGCGTTCAAGCCCAACACTGACGACATGCGCGAGGCGCCCAGCCTGGTCATCGGTCGCGAACTGTTGCGCCGTGGTGCGACGCTGCAAGCCTATGACCCGGTAGCGATGGATGAGGCAAAACGCCTGTTCGGTGCGGATGCGCGCATCAAGTACGCTGAAACGCCGATGGGCGCGATCGAAGGCGCGCACGCGCTGTTGATCGTGACCGAATGGAAAGAATTTCGCAGTCCAGATTTCGATGCGCTCAAACGCCTGCTCAAGCAGCCACTGGTGTTTGATGGGCGCAATCTCTACGACCCCGGCGATGTGCGCACGGCCGGCCTCGAATATTTCCCCATCGGACGCAAGCAGTGAAATCGATTCTGGCCGAACTTACGCGCGCCCGAGTGCTGGTGGTCGGCGATGTGATGCTGGATCGCTACTGGTTCGGCGATGTCAGCCGGATCTCGCCCGAGGCCCCGGTCCCCGTTGTGCGGGTGGAGCGCACCGAAGAACGTCCGGGTGGCGCCGCCAACGTCGCGCGCAACATCGCGGCATTGGGTGCGCACGCGGCACTGCTGTCGGTGGTCGGGCAGGATGATGCCGGCGCGAGCCTGCGGCGTCTCGCCGAAGCCGAAGGCGTGCAGGTCAGCCTGCATTTGGACGCCACGCTCGCCACCACGGTCAAACTGCGCGTGATCGGGCGGCAGCAGCAGTTGTTGCGCATCGATTTCGAGACAACCCCGAGTCACGAAGTGCTGGCCGCGAAATTCCAGGCGTTCAAGCGTTCGATCGACAATTGCGATGTGGTGATCCTGTCCGATTACGGCAAGGGCGGCCTGACACATATCGAAGACATGATCCGCTTCGCGCGCGAGCACAAGAAGATCGTGCTGGTCGATCCGAAAGGCGACGATTACGCGCGTTATCGCGGCGCGACGGCAGTGACGCCCAACCGCGCGGAACTGCGGGAAGTGGTGGGGCGCTGGAAGGACGAAAATGATCTGACGCGACGCGCGCAACAATTGCGTGCCGATCTGGGCCTCGAAGCGATTCTCCTGACGCGCAGCGAAGAGGGCATGACGCTGTACCACGGCGACCGCGTCACCCACGAGCCGACTCACGCGCGCGAGGTATACGACGTGAGCGGTGCGGGCGATACGGTGATCGCCACGTTGGGCGCCATGCTGGCGAGCGGCGCGTCGATGGAAGAAGCCATGCGGATCGCCAATCACGCTGCCGGCATCGTC
>DATCWO010000196.1:0-3758 GCA_036566325.1 Burkholderiales bacterium
CTATCTCGCGCAGCGCGCGAAACTGATTCGCCTCGACACCGCGCAGGATTTCGATCACGGCACGCCATCGGGCGGCGGCACGGTGTATCTCACCGCGGCCGACGAGCACGGCATGATGGTGTCGTTCATCCAGTCGAACTACATGGGCTTCGGCTCCGGCGTGGTCGTGCCGGGCACCGGCATCAGCCTGCAGAATCGCGGCGCGGGTTTCAGCCTCCAACCCGGTCATCCGAATTGCGTCGCGCCCGGCAAGCGCCCCTTCCAGACGATCATTCCGGGGTTTGTCACGCGCAACGGCGAAGCGGTGATGAGTCTCGGGCTAATGGGCGGCACGATGCAGCCGCAAGGTCACGTGCAATTGATGGTGCGCATGGCCGACTACGAACAGTCGCCGCAAAGCGCGATCGATGCGCCGCGTTTTCGTGTCGATGAAGGACTTGAAGTGAATTTCGAAGAAGCGTTTCCGCGCGCCACGATTGCCGAACTGGCGCGTCGCGGCCATCGCGCCGTCGAGTTGGGCGCGACCTATCACGGTTTCGGCTGCGGGCAGATCATCGGACGCATCGACAGAGGTTACGTCGGCGCCTGCGACATGCGGCGCGACAGTCATGCCGCGGGTTTTTGAAGCGCCGCTACAGCGCGCGCTGTAGCTCGGTTCATAGCCCGTACTCGCCATTCATCCCATAAGCGAGGCTGCGCATCGCGAATATCCGACTTCAACCTTCACCATGCGACTAACGTGCCCTCATTTGCGCGCAAATCACCTATATCGCCCGCGTCCGCACTCTCGGCGTAGATGGCTCCAGCCCCGATATCTGCGAAATGAAGCGACAGATTACTCAATCGAATCTCCGTGTGCTTCTGACGCACCACAGAAGTTCGTAATATGAGTGGAAATAGCATGTAGGGAAACCCTTACATCGCTGTTATATTGGCCAACAGAAAAAGAAAAAAGCTGTTGCTTATCGTCACTACCGCGACTCACCGCCAATGCCTGTAATGATCATTGGCGTAGCTTTCGCTCGACGAACATGTGAGGAATAGCGACTGCTCGACGCACTCTCGGGCAGTTCGGAACAAGCGTCGGTCAAGAAAACGCCAATCCGGACGCACGCTATCGGCGAGGGAACAGCCGCCAATGCAATCCAGGCCATCCGCCATCGATTGCGGTCGGCATTGCTGGGGAGGAGGAACTGGTGAGCGAACAAACTCGCGTATCGTCTTTGCTGTTCACCGTAAGGGCGCATACCTGCGCCTTGCCGCTGAACTATGTCATCGAGACGATGCGCCCGTTGCCGGTGGTCTCACTGCCGGGTACCGCGGCGCCAGTGCTGGGCGTCTCCATCATCCGTGGCGGGCCGATGCCCGTTGTCGATCCGGGCCGTCTGCTGGATGGTGCGCCATCGCAACCCACCCGCTTCATCACGCTCCGAATTGCCGCCCGACAAATCGCTCTGAGTGTGGACGGCGTACAGGGCGTCCGCACGGTGGACGTCGCGTCACTGCAAGAATGTCCGCCGCTGTTGCGCGATGCCAGTCATGATTTGGTTGCATCGATTGCCACGCTGGACGCCGAACTGCTTTTAGTCCTCAACGCGGCGCGCATCGTGCCGGATACCGCGTGGCATGCAATTGACACCTGGGATGGTCCGGCATGACGGTGATCATCCATTCCGACGATGTCGACCGTTTCCGCGCCGCAATCGAGCGCGGTCTGGGTTTGCACTTCGATGAAAGTAAGCGCGATTTTCTGGCTGAAGTGCTGCATGCGCGCCTGCAGGACTGCGGCCGCACCGGCGAGCTGTATCTGGAATGGCTCGAAAGTGAAAACACGCCGGCGGAGTGGCACGCGCTGGGACAGAAACTCACAGTTCCGGAAACCTATTTTTTCCGTCACAACGAGCAATTTTGTGCCTTCTCCGACGTGGTGCTGCCCGCTCGCCTGCGTGCGCAGGCAGCACAGCGGCAATTGAAAATTCTCTCGGCAGGCTGCGCCTCCGGCGAAGAGGCTTATACGCTCGCTATTCTTCTGCGCGAGACACCGGATGCCGCGTCCTGGCACATCGACATTTCCGGCGTGGACATCAACCCTGCAGTCATCGACAAGGCCAGGCGTGCGCGCTATTCCACCTGGGCACTGCGCGAAACGACCACAGCGATGCAGCGCCGCTGGTTTCGTCCCGCCGGTCGCGACAACCTGCTCGATGAATCGATCCGCGACGCGGTTCGCTTCGAACAGCGCAATCTGGCCGTGGACGACGCCGAGCTGTGGCGACCGCACAGTTATGACGTCATCTTCTGCCGCAACGTGCTGATGTATTTCACCCCGGAAAATGCGCAGCGCCTGATCAGCCGAATTGCGCAGGCGCTCGTGCCCGGCGGTTACCTGTTCCTCGGACATGCGGAAACGCTACGCGGCTTGTCACAGGATTTTCATCTCTGCCACACGCACAACGCCTTCTACTATCAGCGACGCGGAGAAAGCGGCGCGAGCGTGCAGCATGAACCATCGCACACCGCTCGCACTGCAGCCCTCGCCGTCTCGCCAACGACCGCCGGTACAAGCGATACCGACTGGATGAATGCGATCCAGCGCGCTAGTGAGCGCATCCTTGCGCTAGCCACCTTGCCAGTGCCCGGATCGTCGCCCACCGTTGCCGCGCCGTGGGATTTGCACGTTGCGCGGGATCTGTTGCGAGAGGAGCGCTACGCCGAAGCGCTCGATGCGATCGATGCGCTGCCGCCGGAAGCCGAACACGACAACGACGTACTGCTGCTGCAGGCAGTGCTGCTCTCACATGCGGGCCGCTTCGCCGAAGCCGAGCAGTCATGCAAACGTCTGTTGAGTCGCGATGAACTGAACGCCGGCGCGCACTATGTCACGGCGTTGTGCCGCGAAAGCGTTGGTGACACACGCGGCGCAACCGAACATAACCGGACCGCTGCGTACCTCGATCCCGGCTTCGCCATGCCGCGCCTGCAACTGGGTCTGCTTGCGCGTCGCGCCGACAATGTCGAGGCAACCCGACGCGAACTCGGACAGGCGCTCGCGCTGTTGCAGCGCGAGGAGCCCGCGCGTTTATTGATGTACGGCGGCGGCTTCAGCCGCGAAGCGTTACTCGCACTTTGTCGCGCCGAGTTGAAAGCATGTGGAGTACGCGCATGAGTAATCCGACCGACGAACTCGCCGCACATGCCGCTCTGCTGCGAGAGGCATTCGACCGGACGTTCGCCGAAGCGCCTGCCGAGGCGCATCGGGAAAGCGAAGATTTTCTCGCGCTCGATGTCGGCGGCGACGACTACGCCGTGCGTCTGAACGAGATCGCAGGCCTGTTCGAGGGCAAACGCTGGAGAGCACTGCCGGGCGCAGCACCGGCACTGCTCGGTATCGCGGGTTTTCGCGGCACGCTCGTGCCGGTTTACGATCTGAACGCATTGCTCGGTTATGCGCCCGCCACTTCGCCGCGCTGGCTGGTTCTGATCAAGACGCATCCCTCAGTCGGTCTCGCATTCGAACGACTCGACGGCCATTTGCGCGTATCGCGCGAGGCGCTTTCGTCCGAAGTGGATTCAAAAGCGAACGCACCGGTTCGCGAAACCTTGCGCGAAGCGAATGCCGTGCGCGGCGTGCTGCACCTTCCCACCATTCTCGAAACAATAAAAAACCGTGCGCGACGCACAAGCCCAAAAAAGGAGTGACCGCGTGAATAAGAACTGGACCTTCGGAGTAAAAATCGGCCTCGGCTTTGCAACCGTCG
>DATCWO010000275.1:0-8167 GCA_036566325.1 Burkholderiales bacterium
GTGCACGTCGATTCGATCGACCACGATCTTCGCCAGCGCATCCTTGTCGCCCTTGTGCGCCTTGATCGCGGCGTCGAGGTTCCATTTGACGATCTGGCTGTCGAGGAAGAGCGTGGTGTAGCAGTTGCCCTTGCCGTCGAACGCGCTGTGCAGCGGACCCAGGCCGATTTCGGGCTCGGCGACGACGGTGTCGCGCGAATCCTTCAGTTCGCCGTCGAACCACTTCAGCACCAGCTCGTGTTCGATCAGCGTCGCAGTGGGCGAGAGTTTGCCCGAACATGCGTAGTACTTGCCGTCGGGGCTGATATTCACACCGTGCGGATTCTTCGGCAGCGGCACGTAACAGGTCACCGCCGTCTTCGGATCAGCGTTGGCGGCCTTGGTGCCGTCCACGATCGGCACCTTCGAGTCGCCGATGGTGAAAGTCTTGCCGGCCTTGACCGCTTCCTCGATGCGGGCGATGTTGAAAAACACGCAGGTATCGCGCTCGACCGACATCATGTTGACGTAGGTCGCGCCGCCTTCGGTGTTGTACTGATTCGTGCAGGCGAGCTTGCCGTCGTACGAGGTGGCGAGCAGATCCATGTTGCCGTCGACCTTGCACTGCCAACGCACTTCAAGTGTTTCCGCGTCGACGCAGGTGAACAGGCAGAAATAGTTTTCCGGCTTGTCCAGATCGCGGCCGTCATTGGGGTGGGGAATGTGGAATTCGCTGCCGCAGAAGACGCGTGTGGTGTGGTTGGTGTTCGGGTCCACCGGATCGCGCTTGTCCGGGAAAATGCCATGGAAGCCCTGCACGTTGGGCAACTGGGTGATCTTGTCGCATTCCATCGTATCGAGGCGGATGCGCGCGATGCGGGTGTTGATCTTGTCGTTAACGAAAATCCATTTGCCGTCGTACGTTCCGTCGGTATAGGACGGATGGACGTGGTGGGTATCGCCCGTGTTGTACTTCAGCGTGCCGTCGGGGTTGGTGCCCAGAATTTTCTTCGATTCGTTGGTCAGACCCCAGCCGGTCAGCGGATCGATGTTGAAAACGGGAATGCGCTTGAGCAGGCGCCCCGACGGCAATGCATAGATGCGCATCTCGCCGGAGTGACCGCCGCTGGAAAACGAGTAGTACTCGTCCAGTTGGCCCGGATGCACGGCGTATTTGGCGTAATCGATCGAGGCATCCGCGCCGACTGCCGCAGTCGATTTCGCGGCCTCGGTTTCGCTATTGCAACCCGCGAGCCCCAGAGACAGGCCCGCGCCGGCGAGGCCGGTCAAAGCCGCGGTATTGAGGAATTTCCTACGGCCCGGGTCCTCGGGAATGATGTTCTCGGGGAGCACTTTGCGCGTGGTCACGTTGCGTTTTCCTTCTGATGGTTAATGTGCAAACTTGATTCGGATGTCATGAATGTTAGGGGCGGAGAGAGATCGCCACTTGACCAGCATCAAAGGCAATGCATTGACGAGACGGCCTGGATAAGGCCACATGCGGTGGAAGCGCACGTGCTGCGGGCGTTTTTGGATGCAGTTATTCGTGTTATTTATTGGGCCGTCGATAAGGTATTCATGCGCGCCTGCATGGATGGCGTCGTGTGCACCTTCCCCTCAGCGTCGATCAGCATGACTTCAGCTAGCCCCAGTTGTCGCACCATGTCGCGCCAATGCGCGGAGCCGACGATGAATAGCGGTTTCGAATAGCCGTCGGAGCGCAGGCCTGGCGCCTCGCCACCGGAAACGATGATTGTGACCGAGGCGACCAGATCGACCGTTTCGCCGTTGCGCGGATCGATGATGTGCGCGCGACGTTTGCCTTCCTGCATGAAGTAACGGCGATAGTCGCCGCTGGTGCCGATCGCTTCGTTGTCGTGAAGATCCAGTTGCGCAATGGTGCCTTCGTGGCGTGGATCCTGGATGCCGACGCGCCATGGACGCTCGCCCGGTTGGCCGACGGCGAGGATGTTGCCACCGACATTGATGAGCGCGGCTTCGACGCCCTCTTCACGCAGAATCCGGGCCGCCTGATCGAGTGCGTAGCCTTTGGCCCAACCGCCGAAATCGAGCATCACCGCCTTGTTCACGCTCCAGATCACCGTGCCGTCGTAGCGCAGGTCGGTCATGCGCGGGTTGGCATCAACCCAGCGTTTGATCTCCACCGCGGCGGGTTGATGCGCGATCGCGCGATCGCTCTGGAATCCCCACAGGCGGATCAGATGGCCGATAGCGGGATTGAACGTGTTGCCGGAGCGTTCGGCCAGTTCGGTCGCCGACTTGAGCAGATAAACCATTTCCGCATCGCCCTGGTAGCGTTCACCGCGCGCGATGTGTTCGTTCAGCGCGGTCAGTTCGCTTGGCTGCCAGGCGTGGTACTTGTCATGCAGGCGATTGAACTCGTTCAGTACGCGCGTGCCCAGCACGCGGGCACGCTCCGGCGATGCGCCGTAAATGCTGACTTCCACCGCCGTGCCGAAGACCTGGCCCTGAACGCGGTGGATTTCCTTGTGCGGGCCGCAGGCAGTTAGCAGTGCGAGCAGGCTGATGATGAGCAGTGTGCAGTGTGAAGGTCGATACACGATGAGTGATTCAGTGTGCGCTGCGCGGCCTGCGTCGATCGCCGCATTCTAGGGGATCAGACGGTTAATCCGATTTTCGTCATCGCTCGGACAGGGAAGTTGTTCTCGTGATGCAGGAGGTCGATAGCAATGCGCACTTTGTCGCATCGTTACCACAAACCTGCGCGGCAAGCGTGAAAAGTTCGCGCGCGTGGGAGGAGTGTGCGCGCATAATTCTCTCGGCATTCTTCAGGAGCCCACCGTGGAACAAGGCCAAGGCGAGAGTACGAGTCCAGTCCAAAGCGCAATCAGTTTTTCCGGTCCCGATAACGCGGGCCGCAATTCGACCGACATCGAGCGGCGAGTCAAACAAACGAAAGAATCCACTACGGAATGGCCGGGTCCGCTGGATGGACCGCTCGGTTACTCCGAGACCTGAGGCGACACCGACTCAGGCACCGAATACACAGGAGCAGCAAACGCTCAGGGGAGAGAAAGGGCCGCGATGATTAGCGGCCCTTTTTTTCGCAGATTTGCGCGTATGCCGGCTGATGGTGTCGCAAAAAAAAAGCCCCGCACGCGGCGGGGCTGAAGCAAAAGCGTGACGTTTATTTCCAGCCGACGCGATCGTAGATTTTCTGCGCGGCGGGCTGATTGCGACCCAGTGCCGAAACGTTGAGCGGGTCGTATTTGAGTTGGCCGAAGGAGGTGAGCGCAGGGTTGTTCACCTGCACGCTCGCCACGACCGGCCATTCGTTGTTGCCATCGGCAAAATAGCGCTGTGCGTCGTCGCTCGCCAGATATTCCAGGAATTTGACGGCCGCTTCGCGATGCGGCGCGTGCTTCAACACGGCGGCACCGGAAATGTTGACGTGCGTGCCGATCGTCGCCTGGTTGGGGAACACCACGCCGACTTTCTGCATGATCGCCTTGTCCTCGGGTTTGTCCGAACGTGCGATGCGAGCGTAGTAGTAGTGATTAACGATCGCCACATCGCATTCGCCTGTCGCGACGCCCTTGATCTGGTCGGTGTCGCCGCCTTTAGGCGCACGGGCGAGATTGTTCTTCACGCCCTGTGCCCAAGCCTCGGCCTTCTTTTCACCGACATGTTCGATCATCGCGCTGAGCAGCGACAGGTTGTAGATATGGCTGCCGGAGCGCACGCAAATGCGACCTTTCCATTTCGGATCGGCCAGTTGTTCGTACGTTGCCACCTCGGCAGGCTTTACCCGCTCCGTGTCATAAGCGATGACGCGCGCGCGCATGGAGAAGCCGTACCACAAGCCGCTCGGCTCGCGAAAGGTCGATGGGATGCGCTGATCGAGCGCTTTTGATTGGACCGGCTGCAGCAAACCGAGTTGCTCGACGCGCCACAGGCGGCCGGCGTCCACGGTGATGAAGACATCGGCAGGGCTCTTGGCGCCTTCGTTGCGAATCCGTTCGATCAGCGGGTCTTCGCCCGCTTCAATGCGATTGATCTTGATGCCCGTCTGTTTGGTGAAGCCGTCATATAGCGCTTCGTCCGTTTTGTAGTGACGCGAGGAATAGATGTTTAAAACGCTGTCCGCGGCGACCGCACCAAGCGGCAGCAGCAGACCGAGGACCAGGGCGAGGATCGCCGGGCGCGGACCAATCGACATGTTTTCTCCCTATTGATGAATCGGTTCGGGGCGAATCCTAGCAGCAGGAACGGCTCGCTGCCAAGGAAAACGAGAACCATTCGCATTGCTATTGCGCATGCAGATGAGAATCATTATCATTTCCGCAATATTGAAACGAGCGGGGGCGGCGATGAAGGCTTTGGTTGTGGGAGCGGATCGTCTGGGCAACATTCCCGACGTCCTGGCGGAGTTCGGCATTGCCATCAAGAAACACATCAGCGGCCGCGATCCGGCGCATCAGAAACGAATAGGCGGCCTGCCAAGCGGTATCAGCATGGTCATCCTGTTCACCGATTTTCTCGGTCATAACGTCATGAAAAGCTTTCGCGACGCCGCGCGTGCGGAGGGTTTGCCGGTGTTGTGTTGTCGCCGCTCGACGTGCAGCGTGAAGCAGGCGCTCGGTCAGTGCGGCGCGCTGTGTCCGGCCAGGCGGTAAATCATTTGTCGTGCGGGTAGGGCGGGGCGATTGCGCGGTATCACGAGCAGCATGACTTGCGCTGCGGCATCGATTCGATGCTCACGCGACGCGCGCCGCTGTAGCGCTTGGTCCAGTAGGGCAGGCGCATGTCTTCGATGCGCACGACGCCGCGACTGCTCGGGGCGTGGACGAAGCGCTCGTCGCCGAGATAAATGCCGACGTGTGAATTCCTGCGCCCCAGCGTGTTGTAAAACACCAGATCGCCCGGGTTCAAATCGGTTGCCGCGACTGATTGCCCCAGTTTCGCCAGGCCGTAGGTTGTGCGCGGCAGTTGCACATTAACCGACTGTCGATAAACGTAACCAACCAGCCCCGAACAATCGAATCCTTCATTGGGATTGTCGCCGCCGTATCTATACGGCACGCCGAGCTGGCCGAGCGCGAGCATGGCGATTTCGCTGGTGATGACATCCGGCGCAGCGACTGCGGGCGTGTCGGGCTCACTTTCTATTTCGCCAAGGTCATGCGTGGCGCAAGCGCTCAGCGTCATCGCCAGCGCAAATGCCGCGATGACTGAAATCGCCCTCATCGGCGCTATGCGGCGGAATTCGTCGCACAGCGCGGCCGCAAGGCGTTGCACCCTCGCCTGCACAACCACGCGTGCGCGTGAAATTCCGCCGCGCCTGGTCGAGATATTCTCAATTGCCTTGGTCTGCATCGCCGGGTAGTGTAGAAAGCCTTGGCCGTGACGTGTAACACTTTCCTGTGTCACGGGTAAAGGGCGGGAAAACGGATGCGATTCCTTTGCGGTTTGATGATGCTGCTGGTGCTCGGCTTGACGCCCGCGCGTGCGGACGAAGTCGAGGTGATCCAGTTGCGCCATCGCACTGCCGAACAAGTCATCCCGACGCTGCAGCCGCTGCTCGATGCCGGCGGCGCGCTGACCGGCATGCAAAGCTCGCTCATCGTGCGGTCGAGCCGCACCAATATAGAACAACTGAAGCGTGTCGTTGCGGGCCTCGATACCGCGCCGCGTCGCCTGCTTATTTCAGTGCGGCAGGATGCGTCTTTCAGCGGCCAGCGACGTCATTACGGTGTGTCGGGCACCATCGCAGCAGACGACGCGCGAGTGGGCATCAACGAACGTGCGCGACGCGACACCGGCGCATCGGTGCGCATGCTCGATTCCGCCAGCGCCGGCGATGAACGGAATGTGAGTCAGGTCCAGGCGCTGGAAGGCAGTCCCGCCTATATCGCTGTGGGGCAGTCGATTCCGGTCCCGATCGAAACGGTCACGCGCACGCCCTATGGGCATGAAGTGCGACGCAACACCGAGTTTCGCGACCTCAATACCGGCTTCTCCGTCGTGCCGCGGTTGATCGGCGATCGCGTCGTGTTGGAAATTGAACCGCAGCGCGAAACGCAAGGCGCGTATGGTCCGGGCAGTGCCAACGTGCAGCGCATCAGCACGACCGCAAGCGGTCGCCTCGGCGAATGGTTCGAACTGGGCGGCATTTCGAATACGAGCGTGCAGGAAGGCAACCATATCCTTTCCAGCCGCGGTAGTGGTGAGCGCGGTTCGCGTAGCGTGTGGGTCAAGGTCGAAGAGATTCAGTGAAACAGGCATCGGTCCGCGCGGACCTCGAACGCGTATTCGGTCCCGACGGACCGCTCGCACGCGCCATTCCCGGCTATACGGCACGACCGCAGCAGGTCGACATGGCCATGCGCGTGGCGCAGGCGATCGCCGATCAGGGCCGTCTCATTGCCGAAGCGGGTACCGGCACCGGCAAGACGGTCGCGTATCTCGTCCCCGCGCTGCTGCAAGGCGGCAAGGTGATCGTGTCGACCGGCACCAAGACTTTGCAGGATCAGCTCTTCCATCGCGATCTGCCGGCCGTGCGCGATGCGCTCGGCCTGCCGGTCACGATTGCGCTGCTCAAGGGTCGCGCCAACTACGTGTGCCACTATCATATGGCGCGCAATCTTTCCGATGGCCGCCTGGCGAGCCGCGAGGACGTGCGCGATCTGCAACTCATCGCGCGCTTCGCGCGACAGACGCATACCGGCGACAAGGCCGAACTGTCGACGGTGCGCGAAGATGCACCGGCGTGGGTGCTGGCCACCTCCACACGCGAAAACTGTCTCGGCCCGAAATGCGATCACTACAACGATTGCTTCGTCATGAAAGCGCGCCGGGAAGCGCTCGAAGCCGAAGTCGTCGTGGTGAATCACCACCTGTTCTTCGCCGACGTGATGTTGAAGGACGAAGGCATGGCCGAACTGCTGCCGGCCTGCAACACCGTCATCCTCGACGAAGCGCATCAGTTGCCCGACATCGCGACGCTGTTCTTCGGCACCACTGTCTCGACCGGGCAGTTGCTCGAACTGTCGCGCGATATCATCGCCGAAGGCATTACCGAAGCGCCCGACATGCGCGAGGTGCAGGACGCCGCGCGGCGACTCGATCGCGCCACGCGCGACCTACGCCTGGCCGTGCCGTTGAAGGAAGCGCGCGTGCCGGCGCAGCAGCTGACGCGACAGGCGGATTTCAAAACAGCGTTGAGTGGATTGAGCGATGCCTGCCGGGTGGCGTTGAACGTGCTGAAGGCCTGTGAGGAACGCGGCGAAGGGCTGAAGAACTGCGCGACGCGCACCGCCGAGATGGTCGAGCGCGTGCGTGACTGGGCCGCAGAAGACGATCCGACGCAGGTGCGCTGGGTCGAGGCCTATACCCAGTCGGTCGCACTGCACGCTACACCGCTGATCATTTCGGACAACTTCCGCCGTCAGCTCGACGGTCACGCGCGCGCATGGATTTTCACCTCGGCCACGCTGTCGATGAACGGCAACTTCGATCACTATTGCGCGCAGATGGGGCTGGAAGAGGCTGACTGCGCGAGTTGGGAAAGCCCTTTCGATTACCCGAGCAACGGCGTGATCTATCTGCCGCGCGAATTGCCTGAGCCCAACAGCGCCGAACACACCGAAGCGGTTGTGCGCGAAGCGTTGCCGGTATTGCGCGCCAGCGGCGGGCGTGCCTTTCTATTGTTCACCACACTGCGTGCAATGCGTCTGGCGCACACGCTGCTGGCCGAGCATTTCAAGCGCGAAGGACTCGACTTTCCGTTGCTGCTGCAGGGTGAGGGAACGCGCACCGAATTGCTCGAGCGTTTTCGCAAGCTGGGCAATGCGGTGCTGGTGGCGAGTTCAAGCTTCTGGGAAGGCGTGGACGTGCGCGGCGATGCGCTCTCGGTGGTCGTGATCGACAAGCTGCCGTTCGCGCCACCCGACGATCCGGTGATGCAGGCGCGCCTGGATGCCATGCGCAGGGATGGCGGCAATCCGTTCATGGATTACCAGTTGCCGCAGGCGGCGATCGCGTTGAAGCAGGGTGCCGGCCGTCTGATTCGGGACGAGACGGACCGCGGTGTGCTGATGATCGGCGACCCGCGTCTGGCGACCAAGGCCTATGGCAAGAAACTGGTCGCGAGCCTGCCGGCCATGCGTCGCACGCGCGAACTCGCGGTGGTGGAACAGTTTTTCCA
>DATCWO010000008.1:0-4173 GCA_036566325.1 Burkholderiales bacterium
GGCGCCGGATGTCGATCCGCGATGATCCGCAGCGTTCCACCGCCATCGCTCATCGCATCCCGGGCATTGATTGCCAGGTTCAGCACGGCGAGTTCCAGTTGATTGGCATCGGCAATCGCGTGCAACCCGTCTATATCCAGCGCCATCTCAACCTGCGCATGCGAACCCACCGACATCTGCAACAGCTCGTGCATGCCGGTCAGCACATCGGTCAGGGCAACCGAACGCAATTGCATGCTCTGATTGCGCGCAAAAGCGAGCAATTGGGCCGTTAACCGCGCGCCGCGCGCACAGGCGCGGCTTGCGTTGGCGGCCATTTGCCGCAGCCGCTCGTCGCTCGTCATGCGCTGAATCAGATCGACGTAACCCGCGACACCGGCCAGCAGGTTGTTGAAGTCGTGCGCGATGCCGCCGGTCAGTTGACCGACCGCTTCCATCTTTTGCGCATGAAGCAGCGCCCCCTGCGCGCGCTCACGCTCGCCGATTTCGCGCATCAGGCGATCGTTTGCCTGCGCAAGCGCCGACGTCCGTTCTTTGATACGGGTTTCAAGCGTCTCGTTCAACGCCTGCAGCGCCGCCTCGCTGGCCTTGAGCCGCTCCTCCGAGTCGCGCAATTCGTCGAGCTTCTGGCGCGCCTGATACTGCCGCATGCGCGCACGGTGAGCCGACGCAGCCGCCTTGCGCAGCGTCTCGCTGTTGAACGGACGCTCGATAATGACGACGTTGCCCAATTGTTCGAGACGTTTGGATGCTGCGCTCGAGCGCCTGCCTGCTTGTTGCGTGGCCAGCAAAACGAAAGGGAAGTCAGACCATGAGGGTTGTTGCAGCAGCCATCCGCTTAGCATCTGCAGATCGGCGTCGAGCAGTGCTTCCTCGGTCACGACCGCTAGCGCGGTGTCGGGGCCGAGTTGTGCAAGCAGGCTCGTGAAGTCCGGACAGATACAGCAAGCCCCGTGCTGTTGCGCAAGAACGTCCCGGATCACGGTTGCGTCGCGACCGCGCGGCGCCAATATCAGCACCGCGTTATTGGAGTGGATCACAGCCGCTCATTCCGCTTCCATCAAAGGCGTCGCGCCGCGATAGGACGGTGCCCCGGTCAGGATGCCCTCGAAATCTTTCAACGCTTCGCCGACGTGGATGCCGTTGGCGTCGAGGGTCAACTGTCGGATGGTGTTTTCGTTCGCGCTCGTGCGCGTCTTCAAGACCGACACCGCGCTCTGGATTCGGCCGGCCGCCTCGAAAAAGCGGAACAGCACGACCGAATCGCTGACATAGCTCAGGTCCACATCCGCCCGTATGTCGCCGACGATGCCGTGCTGACTGAGCACAACCAAACTGATGACGCCCTGCTGATTCAGGTAGGTGAGCAGCTCGTGCATTTGCAGCAACAGATGCCTCTCGCCCGGCATCGAGTGCAAATAGGCATTGAGGCTATCGATCGCGACGAAGCTCGCCTCTTGTTCCGAAACAGCCGCGCATACCCGCGCCGCGAATTCCCCCGGGGAGATTTCGGCCGGGTCGATCTGATTGATCACCAATGCGCCCGACGCGATATAGTCGCTTACATCCATGCCTAAGGCCTTGCAGCGGATCAACAGGGTCCCGAGGCGCTCATCGAAGAGGTAATAAACGCAACGCTCGCCTCGCCGCAAGGCCGCGTAAATGCAGCTCATCACGGTCGTGGTCTTGCCCACCCCTGCGGGGCCGGTGAACAACGTATTGGTGCCGGTCAACATGCCGCCACCGAGCAATGTATCGAGTTCGGGCGTTCCGGTGCTTTTGAGTGTCGGTTCGAATTCTTGTGGATGCGATGCGGCCACCAGTCGCGGAAAAACCTGAATGCCGCCGGTCTCGAGCGCCATGTCGTGATAGCCGCTGTCATACTTCATGCCGCGCATCTTGGAAATGCGCAGCCGGCGACGTTCCACGCCAAAATCCTGAGCGGTGACTTCGAGACGGATTACACCGTGCACGATGCTGTGCAGATGCGCATCGCCAGGCTCCATGGTCGTGTCGTCGAGCAACAGCACGGTGCAGTTCCGATGCGAGAAAAAATGCTTCAGCGCGAGAATCTGTCGCCGATAGCGCAGTCCGCTGTTCGCCAGGAGGCGCATTTCGGAAAGGCTGTCGAGCACGATTCGAGTCGGCGCCTTGTCTTCGATGCACTGCATGATTTCGCGGGTCGTCTCCCCAAGTTCCAGTTCAGACGGATGGAGAATGGACTGCTCCTGCTCGGGGTCGAGCCCGGCCTCGCTTACAAGCTCCACGATGGTCAGAGCGTCCAACGACCACCCATGACTCGCGGAGACATCTTTCAATTCGTCGGCCGTTTCCGACAGCGTGATGTAGAGCCCTCGCTCGCTGCGTCGTGCGCCTTCAAGAAGGAACTGCAGCGCAAGTGTGGTCTTGCCGGTACCCGGTGCCCCCTGCACCAAGTAAAGGCGGCTTGGCTTGATCCCGCCCCGCAGGACCGCATCAAGACCGGGAATGCCCGTGGGCATACGCGCTGGATCAACCGGTGTTATGTAAGTGTTATTCATAGATCCTCGTCATAACGCAGGAAATACGCCTGGCTGATTGCAAGCCAGGGCCGAGCCGATTGCTTCTCCACCGACCCACCGTCGTAGCCGAAGTGAGCCACCAAAAAACGGGGGATTTTGCATCCCCGGCCGGGAAATCCGGAGATCAAACAAGGTCCGGTAGCGATACACGAACAACTACGAGGGCAAGTATATTGAAAGACAAGGACGCGGCAACCACGTGATCCGTGCGGGCGCGTTCCGGCCTGAACCGGAAAATTTTGCAAAGGCCGGACGATCGTACGGCCTTTGAACAGGCTTAAGAGACGATCGAATTGCTCGGTCCGGCGTTCGTGCCGGCCGGTCTTTGTCGACGCCTGCTGGGGAGCGGCGATGCCGCTCCCCCGTCCCGGTGGGTGTTACGCCGCCAGATTCAGCCAGATGGTTTTCTGATCGGTGTAGTTGTCGATCGCCGCACGACCCAGATCGCGACCCACGCCCGAGTTGCCGCCCAATCCGCCCCAGGGCAGCCGTGCATCGGTGTGGCCGTAGGTGTTGATCCAGACCGTTCCGGCGTGCAACGCATTCGCGACGCGATGCGCGCGGCCGACATCACGCGTCCACACCGCGGCGGCAAGCGTGAACTCGCTGTCGTTGGCGATGCGAACCGCCTCGGCTTCATCGGCGAACGGAATCACCGTCGCAACCGGCCCGAAGATTTCTTCGCGCGCGATGCGCATGTCGTTCGACACTTCCGCGAACACGGTCGGCTGCACGTAGTAGCCGAGCTCGCGCCCCGCGACACCACCGCATACCGCGACCGCACCTTCCCCACGTCCGATGTCGATGTACTCGAGCACCTTCTGCTGCTGTTGCTTCGAAATCACTGGACCCATGTTGGTTTGCGGATCGAAGGGATCGCCGACACGGATCGATTGCGCACGCTTGGACAGCGCATTGACGAAGCGCTCGTAAGCACTCTGCGCCACCAGAATGCGCGAACCCGCCGAGCACACCTGTCCCGCGTTGAAGAAAATCCCCGAGCTCGATGCGCGCACGGCAAGATCGATATCCGCATCGTCGAATACGACGTTGGGCGACTTGCCACCCAATTCGAGCGTGACGTGTTTGCAGTGCTTCGCGGCGCTCGCCATGATGTGCTTGCCGACAGCGGGCGAACCGGTGAAGGAAATCTTGTTCACCAGCGGATGATCAACCAGCGCTTGTCCCGCAGTCGTACCGAAACCGGGCACGATGTTCAGCACGCCGGCGGGCAGCCCCGCTTCGAGCGCGAGTTCACCGAGTTTCAACGCAGAAAGCGGCGTCAGTTCGGCAGGCTTCAGCACCACCGTGTTACCGCATGCCAACGCGGGCGCGACTTTCCACACCGCGTTCATCAGCGGGAAATTCCACGGCACGATCGCGCCGACGACACCGACCGGCACACGCTGCACATAGGTCAACGCATCGGTGCGCGACGGCACCACTTCGCCCGCGATCTTGTCGGCCCAACCGGCGTAATAACGCAACGTGTCGATCGCAGCGGCCAAGTCCTGACGGCGCGTCGCGGCGAGCGGCTTGCCTGCGTTGAGGCTTTCCAGCACGACGATGGATTCGCCATTCGTCTCGATAAGATCGGCGAGCTTGTACAGAA
>DATCWO010000075.1:0-9074 GCA_036566325.1 Burkholderiales bacterium
GCGCTGTTGATCTCCTTGATCACGTGCACCGGCAACCGAATGGTGCGCGATTGATTCATGATCGCGCGCTCAATGTTCTGGCGAATCCACCATGTCGCGTAAGTGGAAAAGCGGAAGCCGCGTTCCGGATCGAACTTCTCCAGCGCGTGCATCAGGCCCAGATTGCCTTCCTCGATCAGATCGAGCAGCGGCATGCCGCGATTGAGATAACCCTTGGCGATGTTCACCACCAGTCGCAGGTTGTGCTCGATCATGCGCTGCCGCGCGGCGAAATCGCCGCGCGCATTGCGCCGCGCGTAATGCAACTCCTCCCGCGCGTCGAACAGGCGCTTGAGACCGATTTCGTGGAGATAGATCTGGGTGACGTCGGACAGGAACTCGCGCAGCGGCGCGACCTCGTCGTGCGCCTCGGGCTCGGCTCCCTCGCGGGCATCGGATGAGTCGAACTCTTCTTCCTGCGAGTCGGACTGCGGAAGGTGCTCGTCCTCGTACTCGTCGTCGGGGTAGATCGTCTGCTGCATAGGGCCTCGGCGCGCACGACCCGGGAGCGGCTCTGACCACGGCGTCCCAGTCCACCCATCACGGGCAGCCGCCGTGCCGACTTTCCTACAACGATGTCACTCCGCCCGATTCGGCAGGAATTCGAGCGGATCGATCGGCTTGCCGAAACGGCGAATCTCGAAATGTAAGAGCGGTTTGTTGGCCTCGCCGTTCCCCATTTCGGCGATCTTCTGTCCCTTGCTCACACCTTGGCCGCTCTGCACCAGAATCTTGCGATTGTGGGCATAGACCGACAGATATTCGTCGTTGTGTTTGACGATGACGAGATTGCCGTAGCCGCGCACGCCGTCGCCGACGTAGGTCACCTTGCCGGACGCCGAGGCAAGAATAGGTTCGCCGAGCTTGCCGCCGATTTGCACACCCTTGCTACCGCCTTCGGCAAATTTGGCACTCACTGTGCCGTTCGCCGGCCAGCTCCACTGGATTCCGGCAGCCGCGTTGGTCGCCCCCACCGAGGCCACCTGTGCCGGCGCGCTCGGTTCGGTTTTGGCCGGCGCCGCAGGCGCAGCGCCGGCAGTCGGCGCGGCCGGTGCATTGGCGGGCATTGCGGATGGTGCGCTGGCGACCGGGGCCGTGGGCGCACCGCCGCGCTGGACCAGCGCAACGTTCTGTTCGGAGTACGGCAGCTTCAGGCCCTTGGGCTCGGTCTTCAACGTGCCGATTGCGGCCGGCGTGGTCGGCGCCCCGCTCACACTCGATCCGTCCAACGGACGCGCCTCGATCACGGGGGCAACGACAACGGGATTGACCTGAACAGTACCGTCACTGGAAGCATAAACCGCCGCCTGCGGCGGTTTGACGCGCAACACCTGGCCGACCGACAGCTTGCTCGGATCGTTAATGCCGTTCCAACTCGCCATTTCGCGCCAGTCGGCGCCATGTTCGAGGGCAATGCTGTAGAGCGTGTCGTAGCGCTTGACGGTATAGGTGTCGGCGCGATCGTCCACGCGCGCGGCTGCGGCGGTCACATTCCGATCGATGACAGGCGCGGGTCGATGCGCTGCGCAACTTGCCAACACGAACGCCGCACACAGGGCAAACGGCCACGGGCGAACGGTTGCGCGTGTCATCTTCATCCCTTCCCCAGCCGCATCGGCACGAAACGCACTGCATCGAGACGGCTTTCCTTGAAGCCGCTGTCGGTGCGTTCGACCATTGTCAGCGTTTGATTTTTGGTCCCGATGGGAATCACCAGGCGACCTCCCACGGCGAGTTGATCGAGCAGCGCGCGCGGCATATGCGTCGCCGCGGCGGCGACCACGATGGCATCGAACGGCGCCACATCGGCAAGACCGAGATAGCCATCGCCATGCGATAAACGCAGATTGGCGATACGCAGCGGTCGCAGATTGGCGCGCGCCTTTTCCAGCAGCGGCGCAATGCGTTCGATGGAATACGCCTGCTTGGCGATTTTGGCCAGCACCGCCGCCTGATAGCCGCAACCGGTGCCGACTTCCAGCACCTTGTCCAGCATGCGATCGGCGCGCGCCGCTTCGAGCATGCGGGCGACCACGTAGGGCTGCGAGATCGTCTGTTCGAAACCAATCGGCAAGGCCGAATCTTCATAGGCACGACTGGCCAACGCCTCTTCGACAAAGAGGTGACGCGGCACGGCCGCCATTGCATCGAGCACCCATTCGTCGCTAATGCCCTGTTCGCGCAATCGCTCGACCATGCGGTCGCGCGTGCGCTGCGAGGTCATGCCGATACCGCGCGCTGGGGCGAGTGGGCTCATCGCAACCACTCCCGCAGCGGCGCCATGTGCTCCTGATGCGTGAGATCGATCTGCAACGGCGTGATCGAGACGCACCCCATCTCCACGGCATGGAAATCGGTGCCTGGCCCGGCGTCGGCGGCGGCGCCGGCAGCGCCGATCCAGTACACCGTTTCACCGCGCGGATTGTTCATCTTGATTACGGCCTCGGCGCGATGCCGCTTGCCCAACCGGGTCACCTCGATGCCGTTGAGTTCTTCATACGGCACGTCCGGCACGTTCACGTTCAGCAGTACGGCGCCCTGAACCGGCTTTTCGACATAGCGCAAGGCCAATTCGCGCGCAACCCGCGCCGCGGTGGCGTAGTGACCGCCTGCCTTGCCGACCAGCGACACGGCAATGGACGGCAGGCCGAGCAGATAGCCTTCGGTGGCCGCCGCCACCGTGCCCGAATAAAGCGTGTCGTCGCCCATGTTGGCGCCGACGTTGATGCCGGACACGATCATGTCGGGCAGTTCGTCCAGCAGACCGGTGACGGCGAGATGTACGCAGTCGGTCGGCGTGCCGTTGACGAACAGAAAGCCGTTCGCCGAACGACGAACGATGAGCGGGCGATCGAGCGTGAGCGAGTTCGACGCGCCACTGCGATCGCGTTCGGGCGCGACCACGGTAATTTCACCGAGATCGCTGAGGGCTTCCGCCAACATGGCCAGCCCGGGAGAAAAATAACCGTCGTCGTTACTAAGCAGAATACGCATGGATATCAGCGAAAAGGGCGAGCCGATATCGCAGCGTGCAAAGGCAGACGATTCGGAAGGGGAGCTACGGTACGGCAGCGCATGATTGGCGCGGATTATAAGCCACGGACCCGTGGCCCACTACCGAACGCACCATCGGGGCGGCGATTATGTCTCGGAAAGCCGGCGGAGAGCCGTGAGTCGAGCGCGGAGAGCACAAAGCAACGCAACACCGCTGGCTTCTCGCCCGCTTAACCCATCGGAAGGCCGACTGACGATGAACCCCGCAGGGCGCGTCGGCTGTGCGCTGTGCGCGTCGTTCGACTGCTTTTACCTCACCGAACGCAGATGCTCGCGCATACCGTTGAACAGTTCGGCGATACGCGGTCGACCGGCGACGCGACGCGGCCGGTCCATGGGCTCATGCTGGAACGATAACGAGGCTTGCGCAACGCGATAGCCATGCAGATGGCCGGCTTCGACCGAGCCCTCCTGCAACACTTCGCGACCGTCTTCCTGCATGCGCAAGCGCGCGTGCGGCCCCCAGTACGGTCCGCGCAATGTCGCATTGCGCCACTCGCAAGGGCCACTGATGAGGGTCATGCCACCGGCTGCGAGCGGTCGCAACATCGCCAGCTGCGCGATTTCGGCGCCGTCGCCATGCCGTCCATGACTATTCGCGCCGACCGTGAACACCGCGCCGACCTTGGTTGCCAGTCGACCACTGAGCATCAGGCGCTCGCAATCGGCTTCGATGAAATTACGCACACGTACGTCCGCCGAACCCTGGCGCACCGGTGACCCGAGCACCAGCGCGTCGCACGCCCACACATCATCGACCGACGTTTCATCCACCGTCTTCAATCGGACGACGGCGTTCTCCACGCCACGTGCCCCCTCGGCGATCGCATCAGCCATCCGTTTGGTATTGCCGAGGCTGCTTGCGTAGATGATGAGGACGGTCGTCATAAAAACCCTATCGCGATGAAATGGCTCAGTGCAGCGTGCACTGCCGGCGGCGACCTGACGCAAGGCGTGTGCCGTATGCCTTAAAACGCTGGGATAAAAGGAAAAACGGCCAAGGCTCGCGCACAGAGTGCAATGCGTTGTCAAACGCGGCGACGCCGGCCTCCTCGCAATGCAAAATTCTGTATGGCTTCTGCGTCGCACGCGCCCGACGCCATAGAACACAGCAGCGCTGCGCCATGTTCACGTTCAACTGTGCCGTCGCGTCATGCGCCGGTTGCCGAATGAGCTTGCTCACCAACGAAGTGCCGGTCTCTAATGGTCCGTTCCGAAACGACGCGCGGAGGCCACCGATGAAACACGTGATCGTTTTCGTTGTGGGTGCACTGACAGGGCTGGCTGCGGGCGTGGGACTCGGTCTGTTTGTCTATCCTTATATTTTTCTCGCCGACATCGTCGCCGAGGAAAAAATCGAGAACATCGATCAACGCGCATTGATCGCACGAGGCACGTTCATTCATGCCAATCCCTCGGATCCCATTCACTGGGGCAAAGGCAACGTGAGCGTGTATCGAGACCTCGTTCATCTTGAGGCCGATTTCGAGGTCGGTCCCGGTCCCAAGTATCACGTCTACCTCGTGCCCCAAAAAGGCATCACGCCATCGACCGAAGTTGCCGAAACCATGTTCATCGATCTCGGCCGCTTGCGCGCCTTCAAGGGCAGCCAGAACTATCCCATTCCCGACGGCGTCGATCTCGCGCACTATCCGAGCGTAGTGATCTGGTGCGAGCAATTCAGCGTACTCATCTCACCGGCCGAACTGCGCAACGTCGAAAAATGATTCTGCAACACACGCAGCCATTGAATGGGCACTGTGCCGCGACGCGCCATCGCGTGCACGACTTCCGTTTCACTTGCCGCATACGCGCTGAAACGCCATCTTGAGTTTCTTCTTCGTGCTCGTACTGGGCCTCATTGCCGGCACCATCAGCGGCATTGTCGGCTTCGGCTCGTCGATCATGCTGATGCCGGTGCTGGTGATTGTGTTCGGCCCGTTGCAGGCCGTGCCGATCATGGCGGTTGCCGCGCTGATGGCGAATTTCTCGCGCATCGTTGTGTGGTATCGCGAAGTCGATTGGAAGGCCTGCGCCGCATATTCGATCACCGGCGTGCCCTGCGCCGCGCTCGGTGCACGCACCCTGCTCGCACTGCCGCCGCGCGTGATCGACGTGACGCTCGGCGCGTTTTTCATTCTGATGATTCCAACGCGGCGCTGGCTGAACGCGCATGGCTTGCGCCTGCGTCTGTGGCACCTCGCGATCGTCGGCGCGGTAATCGGCTTTCTGACCGGCATCGTCGTTTCGACCGGGCCGATCAACGTGCCGTTCTTTCTTGCATACGGCCTGGTCAAAGGCGCGTTCCTCGCCACCGAGGCGGCCGGCTCGCTGGCGATATATGGCGCCAAGGCCGCGATCTTCCGCAACTTCGGCGCATTACCGCTGGAAGCGATTGTGCAGGGACTGATCATCGGCTGCTCGCTGATGATCGGCTCGTTCATCGCCAAGCCTTTTGTCCTGCGCTTGCCGCCGGAGCGCTTTCGCCTGCTGATGGATGCGATGCTGCTGCTGTCCGGCGCGACAATGCTGTGGGCCGCGGTTGGTGCCTGATGCCCTAGCGTTCGCGCGTCATGCGACGCGAAATAATGATGAGCGGCAGCAAGCCCACCGCCACGATGAGCAGCGAAGGGATGGCGGCTTCGGCCAGCCGTTCATCCTTGGTGAGGTTGTAGGCCTCGATGGCGAGCGTGTCGAAATTGAACGGCCGCATCGCGAAGGTTGCGGGCAACTCTTTCATCACATCGACGAACACGAGCAGGCCCGCGGTGAGCAGGCTGCCCCACAGCATCGGCGCATGTACGCGGCGGAGCGTGGGGGCCGGCCCGAGGCCTAGACTGCGCGCGGCGTCGTCCATCGACGGCGTGATTTTCGACAGCCCCGCTTCAACCGTTTGCACCGCCACGGAGAGATAGCGAACGAGATAGGCATACACCAGCGCCACGATCGTACCGGTGAAGATCAACCCGGTGTCGATGCCGAAGTTGTTCTGCGCCCACACCGCGATGACGTTATCGAAGCGACCCAGCGGTACCAGCACGCCGATCGCAATCACCGCCCCCGGAATCGCATAGCCGAGCGCGGCCATGCGATTCGCCGCGATCACGGCCGGATGTTTGGACAGTCGCGCGGCATACGCCATCAGCACCGCAAGCGCGACCGCGATAAGAGCGGTCACTCCCGCCAGCGTGAAGCTGTTGAATACCAGGGTCGAGACGCGATCGACCCAGATCGACTCGACATCGCTCAGGGCAAGGTTGAGGAGGACGCCGGTCGGCAGGAAGAAACCGAACACCACCGGCGCGGCACAGGCGGCAGACGCCAGTGCACCGCGCCAGCCCGTCAGCGCTCGCGGCGGCAGCGGCTTGCGCGGCGCATTGGTGTGATAGCGCGCCGCGCCGCGATTGTGCCGTTCGAGCCACAGCAGCAGGAAAACGAAGCCGAGCATGCAGGTTGCCAGTTGCGCCGCACCCACCACGTCGCCGAGCGAAAACCAGACGCGGAAAATGCCGACCGTGAATGTCTGCACGGCGAAGTAGGACACCGTACCGAAATCGGCCAGCGTCTCCATCAACGCCAATGCGCAGCCTGCCACGATGGCGGGCCGGGCCAGCGGCAGCGCAACGCGGAAGAAGCTGCCCCAGGCGCCGTAGCCGGCGAGTCGGGCGGCTTCGATGCCACTGCGCGACTGTTCGAGGAAGGCGGTGCGCGCGATCAGATAGACGTAGGGATACAGGGCGAAGGAAAACATCGCCGCTGCGCCATACAGCGAACGGATTTCCGGAAACCAGTAGTCGTGTCCGCGCCAGCCGGTCATTTCGCGCAGCGTGGTCTGCACCGGACCGGCGTACTGCAACCAGTCGGTGTAGGCATACGCCATGACATAGGCCGGCATGGCGAGCGGTAGTACCAGCGCCCACTCCAGCACCCTGCGGCCGGGAAACTTGTAGGCGGTGACCAGCCAGGCAGACAGCACACCGATCGAGCCGACCCCGGCCGCCACCCCCAGCATGAGCAACAACGTGGTCCAGGCGTATTCCGGCAGAACGGTGCCGAACATGTAGTTCAGCGAATTTTCGCCGGGCAGGAAAACGTAGCCGACCACCACCAGCAGCGGCGCCACGATGAATGCGCCGACGCCGAGCGCCGTCCATCCCAGGGCACCGGGGCTACGCCAGCGAGGGCGGGAATGAATCAGATTGGTGGGAGTGGAAGACATCGAAGAGGTTGGATCGGCAGCAGCGATTGTATTCGTATTCAATAATGATTCTTGTTCCTATTGGCCCTATAATCGCGCGTAATGAACGCCATTTCGCCCCCCTCCGCGCCGATGCTCGAGCTGCGCAATCTCCGCCAGGCCTATGGAGCGCACGAGGTCGTCCGCGGTTTATCCATGCGCCTCACGCGCGGCGCCATCGGTTGCCTGCTCGGCCCGAGCGGTTGCGGCAAGACCACCGTGCTGCGCTGTATCGCGGGATTCGAACGGGTGACCGAAGGCGAGATTCTGCTCAATGGCCGCTGCGTCTCATCCTGCAACTGCACCGAGCCATCGGAAAAGCGTCGCATCGGCATGGTGTTTCAGGACTATGCCCTCTTCCCGCACCTGACTGTCGCCGAAAACATCGCTTTCGGACTGCATCACACCCCCAAGGCGCAACGCGCGGCCCGCGTCGCGGAGTATATCGAGGCTGTGGGCTTGACTGGTCATGCGGAGAAATATCCCCATCAACTTTCCGGCGGGCAGCAACAACGCGTCGCGCTCGCCCGAGCGCTGGCGCCGCAGCCCGACCTGCTGCTGCTCGACGAACCGTTCTCGAATCTGGATGTGGAACTGCGCGAACGGCTGAGCCAGGAAGTGCGCGACATCATCAAGCGTGCGAACACCACCGCCATCCTCGTGACGCATGATCAGCACGAAGCCTTCGCCATCGCAGATGAGATCGGCATCATGCACGCCGGCGAAATTCAGCAATGGGACAGCGCCTACAATCTTTACCACCGGCCCGGCAATCGCTTCATCGCCGACTTCGTCGGGCAAGGCGTGTTTCTGCCTGGTTACGTGTTGGGTGAAAATCAGGTGCAGATCGAACTCGGCACGCTGCACGGCGCGGTCGCCAACCCATGCCAGCCCGGCTGCACCGAATGCGAGGACGGCCATCAGGTCGACGTGCTGCTGCGACCGGATGACATCATTCACGACGACGCGAGTAGCCTGCAGGCCGAAATCACACACAAGGCCTTTCGCGGCGCGGACATTCTCTACACGCTGCGACTGGAAAGCGGCCGCAAGATCCTCACGCTCGCCCCCAGTCATCACGACCATGCGCTGGGCGAAAAAATCGGCATCCGGCTCGACGTCGATCATGTCGTCGCGTTTCCACCGGTTCACCACCGACCGGCACTCTAGTTTCAGCAGCGCGCTTCCGCGAATGCGAAAGCCCGGCGCTAGTCCTTCAACTCGAACAGCACCGCCACTTCGACGATAAAAGACCGGCCGCGCAGCGCATCCGGCACCGGCGTATCGCGCTGCGCTTTGCGCAGCATCTCCTGCGCAGTGTCGTCGAGCAATTGATAGCCGCTCGACTTGGTCACGCGCACTTGCTGCGTGCGTCCGTCGGCGCCGATATCCAGCCGCACCGTAACGCGCCCTTCCCACTCGCGCTGACGCGCATAGCGCGGATAGTCGCGGTACTTCTTCGCCGCGATGTTGAGCGCGAGCTGATATTGCGCAATGGAAACCGGCTCGGGCGCGACGACGGCCTGCCCCGCTTCGACCACCGGCGCACTCGGCGGCGCGGCGGCCACCGCTTGGGGCGGAGCAGGATTTGTAGGCGCCTCCGACTCAGGCACGGCAGTCGACGGTTCCTCGCGCGCCGGCACGGGCGCGAGGCGAGGTTCGGTACGCGTGCGACGCTTCGGTTGCGGCTTCGGTTCGGAAGGCTTTACGGCGGGCGCCGGTCTTGGCGGCTGCGGCACCGCGG
>DATCWO010000190.1:0-2217 GCA_036566325.1 Burkholderiales bacterium
GAGCGTTCCAGAATATGACCCAGATCGGCCAGCAGTCCATCGGAAACATCCGCGGCACTGGTCGCAATGCCGCGCAACGCCTTGCCGAGTTCGATGCGTGGCTGCGGCCGATGCAGGCGTTCGACGCAGTGGCGCTGCGCGTCGGCATCGAGTGCGACGCGGCCCTGCAGATGCGCCAATCCGAGCGCCGCGTCACCGGTCGTACCCGACACCCAGACGTCTTCGTTGATCGACGCGCCATCGCGCCGCAATGCCTGTGCGGCAATCACTACGCCGGCAGCGGTCACTGAAATGGTGAGCGGCCCGCGAGTGGTGTCACCGCCGATCAGTTCGATGTCGTACGTATCAGCCAGCGTCAACAGCCCATCGGAGAAAGCGCTCAGCCATTCGTCGTCGATAGCGGGCAAGGACAGCGACAAGGTGAACCACTCCGGCTCGGCACCCATGGCAGCGAGATCGGAGAGATTCACCGCGAGCGATTTATGCCCCAGCAGGCGCGGATCGGTATCCGGTAGAAAATGCGTGCCGCATACCAGCATGTCGGTGGTGATGGCGAGCGCAGTGCCGGGCGGTGTCTGCACCAGCGCGCAATCGTCGCCCACGCCAAGTAGCGCTTTGCGCGCCGGGCGGGTGAAGTAACGTTCGATCAGCGCAAATTCCGGTGTCATCAGCGTCCGCAATCGCGCTAACCCTGGTGTTTACGGCTGCCGCTTTTCTCATGCGGCCGCAACGCGGGAGCAAGTTTGTCGAGCACGCCATTGACGTACTTGTGACCGTCGGTGCCGCCGAACGTCTTCGCCAGTTCGATCGCTTCGTTGATGACCACGCGATAGGGGATCTCCGGTGCGTGGACGAATTCATACGTCGCAAGCAGCAGAATGGCGCGTTCGATGGGGGACAGTTCTTCGGGCTTACGGTCCAGCGCTGTGCTCAATTGCTGTTCCAGCGCACCGATGTCCTGCAGCGTTCCGCGCAGCAACTGGGCGAAATAGTCGGCGTCAGCGTCGGCGAAATGTTCATCCTCCGCGAGCGTGCGCTCGATGTCGCCGACCGCAGTGCCGGCGAGCTGCCATTGATAAAACCCTTGCACCGCGTATTCGCGGGCGCGGCGGCGTGCCGACTTCATGTTCAGATTTCTCCACGTTTGCTCGGGCGCGCATACCGCGCCGAGACGAGAATTTCAGCGCGGCGTGGCGATTGCGCGCAGCAGGTTCGCCATTTCGACCGCGACTTCGGCGCAATCGCGCCCCTTGACGCTCGTGCGCTCGGCCGCCTGTTCGTCGGTCTCGCAAGTCAGGATGCCGTTGGCAATCGGTACCCCTGTGTCGAGTTGCGCCCGCGTGATGCCGGCGGCAGACTCGTTGCTGACGATTTCGAAGTGATAGGTTTCGCCGCGAATCACCGCACCGAGCGCGATGAGCGCGTGATAGCGGCGACTGTCGGCGAGCTTGTGCAATACCAGCGGCGCTTCGAGCGCCCCCGGCACCGACAGGACCGTGATATCGCGCTCAGCCACGCCGAGTTCCTGCAGGCGTGCGAGGCACGCGGCGAGCAGTTCGCTGCCGACGCTTTCATTGAAGCGCGCGCGGACGACTGCGATATGCAGTCCCGCACCGTCGAGCTTCGGGGCGATTTCATTCATGCTCAATTGCTCGTTTCAGGTTGCACATAACCGGTGATTTCCAGTTCCCAGCCGGCCATGCTCGGCATTTTCCGCTGTGTCGCCATCAGCCGCATCTTGCCGACACCGAGCTCGCGCAGAATTTGCGAACCGATGCCGTGCGTCAGCAAATCCATTTTCGCCGGGCTCTTGGACGCCTCGTTGGAAGCCACGCGCTCGATCAGTTGCCCGGCGCTTTCGGCGCAATTGAGCAACACCAGCACGCCGCGCCCTTCTTGCGCGATACGCGTCAGCGCCTGCGGCACGGTCCATGAATGTCCGCTCTCGCCGGTATCGAGCAGATCGAGCACCGACAACGGTTCGTGCACGCGCACCAGCGTTTCCTGCTGCGCGTCGATCTTGCCGCGCACCAGCGCGAGATGCGTTTCGCCGGACAGTTTTTCCAGATAGGCGACCAGCCTGAACGAACCGTACGCGGTTTCAATGACGCGCTCGGTAACACGACGCACCAGCGATTCATGCTGGCTGCGAAAGTGAATGAGATCGGCGATGGTGCCGATTTTCAGATTGTGCGCCTCGGCGAATTCGAGCAGATC
>DATCWO010000035.1:0-2532 GCA_036566325.1 Burkholderiales bacterium
TGGCGAAGAAGGATTGCGAGGACATCGGGAGGAATCGGCGTGCGAGGCGGGCAAGCCTAGCACAGCGTCTTGCAGACTCGGCGGCGCGGGCCCATAAAAAAGGCCGCCCGCAGGCGGCCTTTTGTCAGGATGTTGCTTTTATTTGGTACGGCGACGGGCGAAACCCAGGGCGCCCAGGCCAAGACCGAGCAGAGCAAGTATGCCAGGCTCGGGGATCTGGAGCGGCACCGCAGTGATCGTGAAGAAGGTTTCCAGCGTGTTGGTCGCGTTTTCCTGAGTCAGGAAACCGATACAACCGGCTGCGGCACCAACCGCCGCGCAAGCGTCGTCAGCTAACGGGCCGAGGCCGACCGCGTCGATCTGGACGGTGTACTCGAAGTCGTCGATGGTGAACTGGATCTGACCGAGTTCGCCGGGGTTGCTGAGCACGAAGACGTCACGGCAGCCGCCGGGATTGTCCGCATCGCCGGATACGCCGCCTCCAGCGCAAGCACCGCCTGCGCCACCGGCATTCGGCGTTTCGGCGAACAGGATTTGAAATTCCAGGACCGGCGCGTCGAAGTCCGGACCAGGTGCGGGCAGAATTGGCGTCAGTCGCAGTGCGTCACTCAGTACAGCCGACTCAAGCGAATTGCCGAGCGCGATCGGAAAGTTGTTGTGTGTCAGCGGCACGCCCGGGACCTGCGCGCCATTTGTATTGACGACGCCGATTACCGGACTGTCGGCGACCAGGCTGCTGGAATTGTTCGGACCCCAGCTCAGCGTGGTCGGCAATCCGAGTATCACGCCCGAATTACCGGAAGAATTGATGACGGTGCCGCCTTCACCGGTGAAAGCCGAGAATCCGGCTTCGTTGTTGTAAGTCCACTGTGTGATCAGCACCGCGTGGGCGGTTCCGATGGACAGGGCGCCCACGGTCAGCGCGGCCGCCAGTTGTTTCAACATTCGCTTCATTCCATCCTCCGGTTAGTAAGTTCGAACCTTGAGTCCCCCCATGAGACTCGTTCGAGTGCTTCTTGCGGTGGGGAATTGCAGCGACCGTGCCGGCGCTGAAATATTACGCTATATCAATGTGTTGAGTGAAATTTGAAGATAAAAACGAGCGTGTCGTCTGCGTCCTGCGACGAGTCCGTAAACTAGACCGACACCCCTGGCAAGGTTAAAACCAAAGCCGAGCCGAGGTGAGCCGTGCTGCTTGCGCGGACCCACCCGCGCACGCCCGTACGCCTGCCGGGCGACGTGAAAGCATGTAACGCTCTTGCGGTTTAAAAGGGCTTCACTACGACAAGCACAACGATTGCGACAAGGATGAGGACAGGGAATTCGTTGAACCAGCGGAACCAGACGTGGTTCTTGCGATTGCGGTCGTTTTTGAAATCCTGCAGCAGGCGGCCGCACCACAGGTGATACACGATAAGCGCGGCGACCAGCGCGAGCTTGGCATGCAGCCATCCCCCGGCAAAGTCGTAGCCGAGCCATAACCACACACCGAATGCGACGGCGAGCACGGCGCTCGGCGTCATGATGCCGAAGTAGAGCTTGCGCTCCATGAGCTTGAAGCGCTCAGTGCCGGCACGGTCTTCCGCCATGGCGTGGTACACATACAGCCGCGGCAGATAGAACAAACCGGCGAACCAGGTCACGACGAACAGGATATGCAGCGCCTTGATCCACAGCATTGTCGCAAGTCTCCTATACAGCAAGCGCCCGACAGCAACGTGCGGGGCTTGATTATTTGTGGTCGGTATACAAACGTTCTTCTATTTCATCAGGCGGCGCTTGAATAGCACCAGTGCGGCATAGAAACCCGCTGCGGCATACGCGAGCAGCACGAAGATATGGAGGAAGGCGTGCACCGGCCATTCGCCGAAGAGCAAGGGGCGCACGAGTTGCGTCGCATGCGCCAACGGCAATGCCTGGCTGAACAGTTGCAGCGCTGGCGGTAACGCATCCATGGGATAGAACACGCCGCACAACATGGCCATCGGCGTGATGAACAGGGTGAAGTAGTACATGAAAAAATCGTAGGACGGCGATAGTGCCGTGACCGCAAGTCCTAGCGCTGCGAAAGCCAGGCCGATCACCGGGATCACCGCCAACGCCCAGAGCGAAACGGGCGATTGCGCCAGGCCAAGCGCCCACACCACCAGCATGATTGCGAGCCCGGAGAGGAAGCTTTTGCTCGCTGCCCACATCAGTTCGCCGAGCACCACGTCTTCCAGAGTCAGCGGCGCGTTGAGGATGGCATCCCAGGTACGTTGCACGTGCATGCGCGAGAAAGCCGAATAGAGCGATTCGAAGGTCGCGCTGTTGGCAGTGGAAAAACACACCGTCCCGGCTGCCAGAAAAGCGATGTACGGCACGCCGCCGACGCTCGGCAGCAATGCCCCGAGCCCGTAACCGAGCCCGAGCATGTAAATCATCGGGTCGGCCAGATTGCCGAGCACCGAAGGAAGCGCGAGTTTGCGCCACACCAGAAAGTTGCGCCGCCAGACGGGGAGAAAGCGCCAACTCAGGCTAAAGGCGTAGGAA
>DATCWO010000149.1:0-3976 GCA_036566325.1 Burkholderiales bacterium
CTGTTCGAATCGCTCGCGCATGAATACGGCGCCACCGCTGCTGTCTGCCTGCTGACCGGTATGGGGCGCGATGGCGCAGCCGGCATGCTGGCCGTACGCAATGCCGGCGGCCGGACCATCGCACAGGACGAAGCGAGTTGCGTGGTCTACGGCATGCCGCGCGAAGCGGTGCAATTGGGCGCGGCCGAACGCGTGCTGCCGCTCGATCAAATCGCACCCGCGCTGGCGGCACTGGAAGAAGGCAAACGGACATGAGCGATCTGATTCTCATCGTGGACGACAGCCTGACGGTCCGCATGGACCTTGCCGATGCGTTTACCGCTGCAGGATTGCGTACCGCCCCTTGCATCAGCATTGCCGAGGCGCGTGCCGCGTTGGCGCGCGAACGTGTCGGACTGATGATTCTCGACGTCCTGCTGCCGGATGGTCATGGCGTGGAGTTTCTCGCCGAGATCCGCGCCCTGCCCGCACATGCGCTCACGCCGGTACTAATGTTGTCCAGCGAGGCAGATGTCAAAGACCGCATTCGCGGCCTGCAGACCGGCGCAACGGAATATGTCGGCAAACCCTACGACACCGGCTACGTGGTGGCGCGTGCGCGCGAACTGCTGCGCAGTAACGCCGATGAAGCACCGCCGGAACAGGTGCCGACCATTCTGGTCATTGAAGACAGCCTTACATTTCGCGAGGAATTGAGTGACGCGCTCCGACAGACGGGCTACGCGGTCATCGCCGCTTCCTCCGGCGAAGAAGGCCTACGCCTGGCGGCAGACGCCTGCCCCGCCGCGATCATGGTGGATGGCGTACTGCCGGGCATCGACGGCGACACGGTGATTCGCAGCATCCGTCTCGACGCGGCGCTGCGCGACACGCCTTGCGTGCTGCTCACGGGATCGGAAGACCGGGGCGGCGAACTACGCGCACTCGATGCCGGCGCGGACGCTTTTGTGCGCAAGGAAGAGTCGCTCGACGTCGTGCTTGCGCGCCTGGCCGCCGTACTGCGCAACACGGTCACCGCGCACCGAGGCGCAACGGCAAGCCTGCTCGCACCGAAAAAAATTCTCGCAGTCGATGACAGCCCGACCTATCTGCAGGAACTCGCCGACGTGTTGCGTGGCGAGGGCTATGACGCGATCCTCGCCTGCTCCGGCGAAGAAGCACTCGAAATGCTAGCGGTACAGGCAGTGGATTGCATCCTTCTCGACCTGATGATGCCCGGCATCGGCGGCCACGAAACGTGCCGGCGGATCAAGACGTCAGCCATCGGCCGCGATGTGCCGCTGATCATGCTGACTGCAGTTGAAGATCGCGGCACGATGATCGACGGCCTCGCCCATGGCGCGGACGACTTCATCCAGAAATCGAGCGAGTTTGAAGTCGTGAAGGCGCGCGTGCGCGCGCAAATCCGGCGCAAGCAGTTCGAAGACGAACATCGCCGCGTTCGGGAGGAACTGCTGCGCAAGGAGCTTGAAGCCTCCGAGGCGCGCGCGGCACAGCAACTGGCAGAGGTCAGAGCGTCTCTGGTGGAAGAGCTGGAATGCAAGAACAGGGAACTCGAGGCCTTCAGCTACTCGGTCTCGCACGATCTTCGGGCGCCGTTGCGCGCCATCGATGGTTTCAGTCAGGCGCTGGAGGAGGATTGCGGCGAACTGCTGGACGACAACGGCCATTACTGCCTCACCCAGGTTCGAACTTCGGCGCGCCGTATGAACGAACTGATTGACGACATGCTGCAGCTTTCGCAAGTTGGCCGCGCCGGATTGGAGCGCGAGGAAATCGACCTTGCGGCCATCGCGGTTCGTGTCGTCGAACAACTGCGCAAAGCGGAGCCCGAACGCGATGTCGCGTTCGAAGCGCCGGAACACCTGGCTGCGCGGGCGGACCTGCGACTGATGCGCATCGTATTCGAGAACCTTCTCGGCAACGCTTGGAAATTCACAGCGAAGCGTACCGACGCGCACGTCGTTTTCGGCGCGCAAGCCGACCCCCGCGGTTTGATTTATTTCGTGCGCGACAACGGCGCCGGGTTCGACATGGATTTTGCCGACAAGCTGTTTCGCCCTTTTCAGCGTCTACACGGCGAAGCCGAGTTTTCCGGGACTGGCATCGGCCTGGCGACGGTGCAGCGAGTGATCGACCGCCACGGCGGACGTGTTTGGGCCGAAGGCAAAGTCGATCACGGCACAACGATCTATTTCACGTTGGCGACGAAATGAAACCAGCATGGCGGCGTGCGCCGGGAAAATCATGCTTTGAGAAAATCGACGGAAAGCAGGCTCTACGGTTCGGCGCAACCGCGCACGAATCCGTTCACGATAGCGCTATTAAGCTATAGGGAGACAGCAATGCAATCGCCAGACGACTCAGACCAGGACCAGAACTCGCAAGAGAGCGCACAGGCAACGCGAGTACTGATGGTGGAAGATTCGACGCTGGATGAAAAAATGATTCAGCGCCATCTGCAGCGCCATGGACTCGTGGCGAAATTCCACCGAGTGTGGACCGCCGATGATTTTCGTGCCGCACTATCTTCATTCTCGCCGCACATCATTCTGTCGGACTACTCGATGCCTGCATTCGACGGCAAGACGGCGCTCAGGATGGCGCGCGAGCTGGCGCCGGAAACCCCCTTCATTTTCGTCTCCGGCACCATCGGCGAGGAACGCGCAATCGAGGCGCTCAAGAATGGCGCAACCGATTACGTCATCAAAACCAATCTGGCACGCCTGGGCCCGTCAGTGGAAAGCGCCTTGCGCCAGGCCGCCGACAATTACGCGCGCAAAGAGGCGGAAGAAGCGCGCGGCCGGCTCATTGAAATACTCGAAGCCACAACCGATTTCGTCGCGATTTGCGACACACAGAACAGGATCGAGTACCTGAATGCCGGGGCGTGCCGCCTGCTCGGACGTTCTAGAGAGGAGTTGCTGGGACAGAGCGCCGAGGTCATCTATCCGCTCTGGGCGCATCAATTGCTCGCGCGGGAGGCAATGCCGAGCACATTACGAGATGGTTCATGGCTCGGCGAATCGGCGCTGATGACCGAAGACAATGAAGAAATTCCCGTATCTCAAGTCGTTGTCGCGCACCGCGATCGCAACGGCGAGGCCCGATTTTTCTCGACCATCGCGCGCGATATTCGCGAACGCAAAGCCTACGAATCGCGCATCAGCTATCTTGCCAATTTCGACGGACTTACCGGTCTGCCGAATCGCGCGCTGCTGCGCGATCGCGCGTTGCAGGCGATTGCGCACGCCAAGCGCATTGGCCGTCAATTGGCAGTCGCAACGATCAACATCGATCACCTCGCACTTATTAACGGGGGCTATGGCCGCGCGACCGGCGATCAGTTGTTGCGCGAAATTGCTTCACGTATCACGGGTGCCACCAGAGACGGCGATACCGTCGCTCGTCTGGACGCCGACTCTTATGCGGTGCTGCTGACCGACGTGACCACCAGCAATGAGGTGATTGCCGCTGCGTACAGGATTACGCAAGCGATTAGACCGCCGCTCCACATCAACGATCGAGAGCTGCACGTGACTGCGACACTCGGTATCTCGTTGTTTCCTCGCGACGGCGAAGATCCCGACTCACTATTGCGCAACGCCGATTCCGCCATGCGCCGCACGAAGGAACAGGAACGTGGCGGTGTCCAGTTCTATACCGCGCAAATGACCAGCGAGGCGGTGGAGCGAATTGAAATCACCACTGCGCTACAGACGGCAGTAAGCCGCGGTGAACTGGCGGTCCACTACCAGCCACAGTTCGATATCCGTACACGTCGCATCACCGGCGTCGAAGCGCTTCTGCGCTGGTTCAATCCGCAACGCGGCACGATTCCGCCCGATCGCTTCATTCCACTGGCCGAGGAAAGCGGCGCCATCCGACCGATCGGAGAGTGGGTGCTGAAACAAGCTTGCGCGGATGCCATGAAGTGGCGCGACGCGGGTTTGGCCGTCCCACGCATCGGAATCAA
>DATCWO010000225.1:0-6122 GCA_036566325.1 Burkholderiales bacterium
GCGGGTGCCGCCCAGATCGTCGCGATCCAGATAGAAGGCATCGCGCCATTTCTTTCCCGCCACTAGCGGAAAGTCGTATTCGCGGAAAGGTGTCGCGCAGCGACCGATCATTGGCCCGTCCTCACTGAACGTGCCGGCCAATTGCAGGCCGGGCGCTTCGTATCGCGCGTCATCGAGGACACGCCCATTCTCGTCCTGCGTGAGGATACGGATGCCGCCTGCGTCAACTGCGGTCACGGCGCGGGTCAGTATGCCGCGCGGGAGGCCGTTGTAGCCGTCGGTGCGCCGATAGGTCCATCGATCGCCCACTCGGTACCTCGGCGCGGGAACTTCGGTGAGCTCGTAAACACCCCGAGGAGTGGGGCGTATTGCGCAGCCGGCGACGGCCAGTGCGCTCGCCGACATGAGAAAGGTTCTGCGATCCATGGTGCTCTCCGTTCGGGACTCGCGTTGCGTATAGACCGCGCGAATCGAAGTAGGTGCGCAGTCGGCTCATCACAGCGATTGTGCGAGTAGTGTGCAGCGGAGTAAAATCCGGCCGAAATCCGGGGACGTAGCTCAGCTGGGAGAGCGTCGCGTTCGCAATGCGAAGGTCGGGAGTTCGATCCTCCTCGTCTCCACCACTCCTAGGGCCAGCCTGTCGCTGGCTTTTTTTTGTCAGATTTCCCATCACCCGCGCCATTCGGTCTAAACGCTGCCCGGCAATGCTTCGATCGTGTGCAGATCAAACCATTGAACCCCACCGGTAATTCGCGACCTGCGCCCAGCGCATTCACACGCCGATGGTTGTATTGCGGCTGGATGATGCTCGCGCTGGTGATCATCTTCTCCCTGATTCCCAGTCCGCCGCAGCTCGACGTGCAGCAGGGCGACAAGCTGCAGCATGTGTCCGCTTATTTCGCCTTGATGTGCTGGTTCGCGCAGGTATACCGCCCCAGACAGGAACGTCTCTGTCTGGCGATAACGCTGGTTACGCTGGGCGTCTGTCTGGAGTTTTTGCAGGGAATGACCGGCTGGCGTAGTTACGATCCCTTCGATATGGCGGCCAATGCTTCCGGCGTATTGGCCGGTTGGATCGCCGCGCCCCCACGCGGGCCGGACTTGCACACGCGCCTGCGCACGTTATTCGTTTCGGGTGGCTAGGTCACGGTCACGCGATCATAGAAACGATCGAGCGCCTGATTGAACGCGTTCGTCTGCTCGATGTTCGACAAGTGCGCAGCCGAAGGGATGATGACGAGTTCGGCGTCGCGTATGGCGTCGTGAATCTCGCGTGCCATGCCGAGCGGCGTGCCGGCGTCCTGATCGCCCACGATGACCAGGGTCGGACACTGCAACGCTTGTAGCCGGTCGGTGAAATCTAGTGTTGCGATGGCCTGTCCGCACCCGGCATAACCATCCACGGGGGTCGCGCGGATCATGTCGCCAATGCGTTGCATGACGTTTGCGTGCGCTTGTCGGTACGGCGCGGTGAACCAGCGTTCGAGCGTAGCGTCGACGATGGCGGACATACCGTTTGCGCGCACCGTGCGTATGCGCTCCGCCCACACGGCTTCGACTTCCGGCGGATAACGGCTGCTGGTATCGGCCAGCACGAGACTGGAAATACGCTGCGGGTGAGCCAGTGCGAAGGCTTGTCCGATCATGCCGCCGAGGGAAAGTCCCACCCAATGTGCGCGCTCGATATGCAGCGCGTCGAACAAGGCTGCCACGTCGGCGGCGAGGAGATCGAAGCTGTAGGGGCCGGGCGAGGCGCTGCTCCTGCCGTGTCCTCGGGTGTCAAATCGCAGCACGGTGAATCGTTGCGCCAGCCATGCGGTCTGCGCGTCCCACATGCGATGGTCGCAGGCCAGTGCATGGCTCATTACAAGCCATGGACCGCTGCCCTCGACGACGTAGTGCAGATCAATGCCGTTCGCATGAACGTTCACGATGAGCTCCTGCACGGTCCTTTACCCGTGCTCCTGCCGGCCGCTCGATGCGCCTTGCTATTCCTTGATGCGCGTAAGCCGTACGACTTCCGGAATACGACGCAGCGATTTCATGACCCGTGCAAGATGCAGGCGATTCTGTACCTGGATGGTGAACTGCATGGTGGTGTACATGCCGCGCTCTTCGTCCATGCTTACGTTGTCGATGTTGGAATCCGCATCGGCAATGGCGGCGGCCACTTTGGCAAGCACGCCGCGCTGGTTGGCCGCGACGACGCGAAAGCCGACGTCGAACGATTTGCCCACGTCGCGATCCCATTCGACGTCGATCCACTTGTCGGGATCGGTGCGCGATTTGGCCGCCGCCGGGCAGTCGGCGGTGTGCACGACCAGACCTTGCCCCTTCTTGATGAAGCCGACAATCGGATCGCCCGGTATGGGGCGGCAGCATTTGCCAAACTGGACGGCGATGCCTTCCGAGCCACGTATCACGATCGAGCCGGCCGCCCGCGCCTCGACGGCGGGCTGATCGGCCAGTGTAAGCAGTTGCCGCGCGACGATCGCCGCCAGCCGCTTGCCCAGGCCGATGTCGGCGAGGATTTCCTCGCGCGATTTGGCGCTGCTGTCACGCACCAGCCTTTCCCAGCGATCGGGCGTAATGTCGGCCAGGTTCGTATACAGGCTCTTCAATGCCTGGCTCAACAAGCGCTCGCCCAGCGCGGTGGATTCTTCGAGCTGCACCGTTTTGAGGAAGTGCCGTATCTGCGAGCGTGCCTTGCCGGTTTTGACGTACGACAGCCAGGCCGGGTTGGGATGCGCGTGGGCAGCGGTAATGATTTCGACGCGATCGCCGTTGCGCAACTCCGTGCGCAGTGGCACCAGTTCGTAATTGACTTTGGCGGCGACGCAGCGATTGCCGATGTCGGTGTGCACGGCGTAGGAAAAATCGACCGGCGTCGCGCCGCGCGGCAGTGACATGATTTTGCCTGCCGGCGTGAAGACATACACCTCATCCGGAAACAGATCGACCTTGATGTGTTCGAGAAATTCGGCCGAGTCGCCGCTCGCGCTCTGGATTTCCACCAACGACTGAAGCCACTTGTGGGTGCGTTGCTGCACTTCGGTCAGCGCCGCATCGTCTTCCTTATATAGCCAGTGCGAGGCGACGCCGGTTTCGGCGATGTGATGCATCTCGCGAGTACGGATCTGCACCTCGACCGGCATGCCGAACGGACCGATCAGCGCAGTGTGCAGCGACTGATAGCCGTTCACCTTGGGAATGGCGATGTAGTCCTTGAATTTGCCCGGCACCGGTTTGTACAGGCCGTGCAGCGCGCCCAGCGCCACGTAACATGCGGGTATGTCGTTGACGACAACGCGAAAGCCGTAGATGTCGAGCACTTCCGAGAACGACAGCGACTTCTCGACCATTTTTTTATAGATCGAGTAGATGTGTTTTTCGCGCCCGGTGATGGTCGCGTCGAGGCCCGCATCCGCGAGTTTCTGCTTGATCGACTCGAGGATTTTATTGACGACTTCGCGCCGATTGCCGCGTGCCGCCCGGACCGCTTTCGAAATCGTTTTGTAGCGCAGCGGGTAAAGATGCTTGAACGCCAGTTCCTGCAATTCGCGATACAGGGAATCGAGCCCCAGCCGACTGGCGATCGGCGCATAGATTTCGATTGTTTCGCGCGCGATGCGGCGACGCTTCTCGGCATGCACCGCATCGAGCGTGCGCATGTTGTGCAGTCGATCGGCCAGCTTGATGAGAATGACGCGCACATCGCGCGCCATTGCCAGCAGCATTTTGCGGAAGTTTTCCGCCTGCGCGTCCTGCTGAGTCTGGAACTCGATGCGATCGAGTTTGGAGACACCATCCACCAGTTCGGCCACTGACTTGCCGAAGCGCTCGCTGATGTCGTTCTTGGATATCTGCGTGTCTTCGACCACGTCGTGCAGCAGCGCTGCCATGAGCGTCTGCGGGTCGAGCTGCCATTGCGAAAGAATTTCGGCGACGGCGATGGGGTGGGAAATATACGGTTCGCCGCTTTTGCGGAACTGCCCCTGATGCGCCGCATCGCTGAAGTGATAGGCCTCTTCGATGCGGGTGAGATCGGCCGGCTTGAGGTAGCCGGATAAATTGAGTTTCAGTTCGTTGAGAGCCGGTACGGCGCTCATGGCCGCCTCTCGTTGTGCGTCCGAATCCGCCACGCCGGCCATCGTGGCCGGGTGTCGAAACAATGCATGCTATACGTGCAATCGTCGTTCAACTCAGGTGTACGCGAGACAGCATTTCCACACCCACTTTGCCCCCGGCGATTTCACGCAGTGCGATCACCGTTGGCTTGTCGCGGTTGGCTTCCACTGACGGCGAGCCGCCCTGGGCCAGTTGGCGGGCACGATAAGTTGCGGCCAGCGTCAATTGAAAGCGGTTGGGGATCTTTTTCAGGCAATCGTCGACGGTAATGCGGGCCATTTTCTAATCCTTCATGTTGAAGAGCTCGGGGTGCCGCGCACGCTGGCAGTCGATGCCAAGCCTGGATGCGCGCACCACTGCGGCAAGATCGCCTCGTGCGTGCTCGAAGTTGTTGTTAATAATAGCATAATCGAACTCGATAGCATGACTGATTTCAGCTGTCGCGGCAGCCAGGCGACGCTGAATCACTGTCTCCGAATCCTGTGCCCGATTGATCAGGCGCCGGCCGAGTTCCTCCAGCGAGGGCGGCAGGATGAAAACGCCAATTGCAGCGGGAAACAGGTGCCGCACCTGCTGCGCGCCCTGCCAATCGATTTCCAGCACCACGTCACGGCCGCTTTCAAGCACGCGGGCGATCTGCTTTTGCGAAGTGGCGTACCAGTTGCCGTGGACTTCGGCGCTCTCCAGAAATTCGCCTTCGTCGCGCATGCGCTCGAAGGTCGCGAGATCGACGAAGTGGTATTCGCGTCCGTTCACTTCGGCAGGACGCGGGGCACGCGTCGTATAGGAAATGGAAAGCGTGAGCGTCGGGTCATCGGCCAGCAGCGCCTTGACCAGCGAGGATTTTCCCGCGCCGGAAGGCGCGGCAACGATGAACAACAAACCTTTCACGGCGTCATCTGCAGAAAGAATGGATGTCGAATGATACGGAGCGCGGGCGCATCTTGTCTCGCGCCGGCAGTATCAGGCAGTAAGCGCGCGTGGTTGCGTGTGAAGTTCGGCGCGTTTACTCGAGATTCTGTACCTGCTCGCGCATCTGTTCGATGAGGAGTTTGAATTCCAACGCGGCGGACGACAGTTCTTTCGAAACCGATTTGGAGCCGAGCGTGTTCGCTTCGCGATTGAGTTCCTGCATCAGAAAATCGAGCCGTTTGCCGAGCATGCCGCCGCTGCGCAATACGCGCTCGACCTCTTCCAGGTGAGCGCCCAGTCGCGACAGTTCCTCGGCGACGTCGATCTTCACGCCGAATACTGCGATTTCCTGCCGAATTCGATCCTCATCCGCGCTGGCCAGCACCTCACGCAGTTTCGTCGCGAGCTTTTCCTGATAGGCCGCCAGTGCCTGCGGAATGATGGGTTGGAGTTCCGCGAGACGGGTGCGAATCTTCTCCACGCGCTCGACGATCATCCGTTGCAGCTTTTCACCTTCGCGACTGCGTGCGGCAATCAACTCGGCCAGCGCGGTATGCATCGCATCCACCGCGGCCTCGCGCAGCGCTTCGCCTGCGCCGCTGTCCTCCGTCATGATGCCGGGCCAGCGCAGTACGTCGGCGACGCGCAACGGCGTTGCGTCGGGCATGGCGCGGCGGACACTCTCGGAGAGTTGCGCCAGTCGCTTGATCGCCTCGGCATTGAGTGGCGCCTCGATTTGCGCCAGCGTTGCCGGGGTATAGGCCATCCGGCAATCTACTTTGCCGCGGCCGATGCCTGCCATGATGAGTTCGCGAAACGTCGGTTCGACCACGCGCAGGTCTTCCGCGATGCGGAATTGAACGTCGAGGAAACGACTGTTGACGCTGCGTAGTTCGAGCATCAGGGCGCCGTGGGGCAGTTCGCGAACCACGGTCGCGTAGCCGGTCATGCTTTGAATCATGCGGAGCTTGTCAGGTTGTCGGGGCGTCGCCGCTTTACTTTGACGGGTCAAACACAGACAATCCTGCCCGAAAAAACCGTATCTTATCGCACAGCGGACCTCATGCCATCGCAAGCAAACC
>DATCWO010000269.1:0-7019 GCA_036566325.1 Burkholderiales bacterium
GCCGCCGGCATTGTTGTGCGCGGCGGCTTCGTATTTGCCGGTTTCGCCGGCGGGAAACTGGTCGCGGTCGCATTGAACAACGGCGGCCTGCGCTGGGAGGGCACCGTCGCGCTGCCCAAGGGCACGACCGAACTCGAACGCGTCGCTGATGTGATCGGCGAACCCTGGGTGGGCGAACGCGAAGCTTGCGCCGTGGCCTATCAGGGTCGGGTTGCCTGCTTCAACCTCGGCAGCGGCAGCCAGATCTGGGCGCGCGAAATGTCCTCCAGTTCGGGCCTCGATCTGGATTCGACTTACGTTTATGTCAGCGAAGATCGCGGCGCCGTGTCGGCGCTGGATCGCGCCAATGGTGCGAATATCTGGCGGCAGGACAAGCTCGCCAATCGGCATGTCTCGGCGCCATTGTCGGTCGGGTCCGAAATCGTGGTCGGCGATGTGCAGGGTTTCGTCCATTGGCTTACCCGGGATGACGGCGCTTTCGCCGCGCGCTATGCCACCGATGGTTCTCCCATACGTGCGACGCCGGTTGCGTTCGCACAGGGTTTTATAGTGCAGACTGTCAATGGCGGGTTATATGCGCTTTCCGCCGAATAGAGTCATTGAAACGATTGCGTTGTAGCTTGTGAAACCCACCATTGTTCTGGTCGGCCGTCCCAACGTCGGCAAATCCACGCTGTTCAATCGCCTGACGCGTTCACGCGATGCGCTGGTGGCCGATGTGCCGGGACTTACGCGCGATCGCCATTACGGCGATGGCCGGGTCGGCGATCGGCCGTATTTCGTGGTCGATACCGGCGGTCTGGAGCCGGTGGCGAAGGACGGCATCCTGCACGAAATGGCAAAACAGACCGAAGCGGCGATCGCCGAGGCGGACGCGATCATTTTTCTGGTCGATGGACGCGACGGCCTGACGCCGCAGGATCGCCGCATTGCCGACTCGTTGCGTCGTGTGTCGCAGCGCGTCTGGCTGGTGGTCAACAAGACCGAAGGCATGAACGCCGGGGTGGTGACGGCGGAGTTCCATGAGCTCGGCATCGGCGAACCGCATCCCTTGTCGGCGGCGCACGGCGATGGCGTGCGCGGCATGATGGACGATGTCCTGGCGGCCCTGCCGGTGGAAGAGGAGGCGCCGGCGACCGAGCACGATGTACCGCATATCGCGGTGCTCGGTCGGCCCAACGTCGGCAAGTCGACGCTGATCAACAGTCTGCTCGGCGAGGCGCGGCTCATCGCCTTCGATCAGCCCGGCACGACACGCGACAGCATTTACGTTCCGTTCGAGCGCGGTGGCAAGGAATACGTGCTGATCGACACCGCGGGCGTACGACGTCGCGGCAAGGTGTTCGAGGCGATCGAGAAATTCTCCGTCGTGAAGACGCTGCAGGCGGTGGAGGAGGCGAACGTCGTGGTGCTCGTACTCGATGCGCGTCAGGAAATATCGGATCAGGATGCGCACCTCGCCGGCTATATCGTTGAACGGGGCCGCGCGCTGGTGATCGCAATCAACAAGTGGGATGGCCTCGACGACTATCAACGCGAACTGATCAAGCGGCAGTTGGCGCGCAAGCTCAACTTCCTCGCCTTCGCTCGCACGCACTTCATCTCCGCGCTTGAAGGTACCGGCCTGGGTGCGGTGCTTGCTTCCGTGGAAGAAGCCTACAAGGCGGCGATGGCCAAGCTGCCCACGCCCAAACTCACGCGAGTCCTGGCCGAAGCAGTCGCCAAACAAGTGCCGCCGCGGGCGGGCTATTCGAGACCGAAACTGCGCTATGCACATCAGGGTGGCAGCAATCCGCCGATCATCGTGATTCACGGCACGTTGCTCAATCATGTTTCGGACAGTTACCGGCGCTACCTGGAGGCAACATTCAGCCAACATTTCGGTCTCAGGGGAACGCCGTTACGCGTGGAGTTTCGTACTGCGAAAAATCCGTACGTGGACAACCGTGGTAAACGCAAATAAAAACCGGTATTCGGTCGGCTCGTGGCACACCCTATGGAAATCAATTACATTAATCGCTTAATAACAACGCTTCCGGAGCGAACATGAGCAATAAAGGGCAACTACTACAAGACCCGTTCCTCAATACTCTGCGCAAGGAACACATTCCCGTTTCGATTTATCTGGTCAACGGCATCAAGCTGCAGGGTCAGATCGAATCCTTCGATCAGTACGTGGTGCTGTTGAAGAACACTGTTACGCAGATGGTTTACAAGCACGCCATCTCGACGGTCGTGCCGTCGCGTCCGGTGAACCTCAGCGTCGAGCACGACGACAATTGAACCGGCGCGCGTAAGCATGCTGGATCAAATGCCACGCGATGAAAGCGTGGGCGATCCCTCGGCGGCGTTGCTGGTCGCACTGGACTTCGGCGCGACCGACTATGTCGAGAGCAAGGCGGAATTGTGTTTGCTGGTCGAGAGTGCGGGGCTTTCCGTGCGCGGCGTCGTCGAAGGTCGACGTGCACGCCCAGATTCGAGCCTGTTCGCCGGCTCGGGCAAGGTTGAGGAAATCAATCAGGCGCGGCAGGAGTCCGCTGCCGGCGTGGTGATTTTCAACCATCAGCTTTCTCCCGCGCAGCAGCGCAACCTCGAACAGGAACTGCAGTGTCGGGTGGTCGATCGCACCAGCCTCATTCTCGATATTTTTGCGCAGCGCGCCAAAAGCCACGAGGGCAAGGTGCAGGTGGAATTGGCGCAGTTGCAGCATCTGGCAACGCGCCTGGTGCGCGGCTGGACTCACCTGGAGCGGCAAAAGGGCGGGATCGGCTTGCGCGGCCCGGGCGAAACGCAGCTCGAGACCGACCGACGCCTGCTGGGCGATCGCGTTCGAAAACTGAAGACGCAACTGGAAAAGCTGCAGCGCCAACGCGATGTGCAGCGCCGCGCGCGCAAGCGCGGACAGGTCATGTCGGTATCCTTCGTCGGTTACACCAACGCCGGCAAGTCGACCTTGTTCAATGCCATGACGCACGCCGGCGCGTATGCAGCCGACCAACTGTTCGCTACGCTCGACACCACCACACGGCGGCTGTACCTGCCTGAAGTCGGCACCATCACGTTGTCGGATACGGTCGGTTTCATTCGGGAATTGCCGCATACGCTGGTCGCGGCTTTTCGCGCAACCCTCGAAGAAACGGTACACGCCGACCTGCTGCTGCATGTGGTCGACTCGTCCAGTCCGGCGCGCGATGCGCAGATCGAAGAGGTCAACAAGGTGCTCGCGGAGATTGGCGCCAGCCATATTCCGCAGATTCTTGTCTGGAACAAGATCGACCTGAACGGGCTCGAGCCGGGAGTTGACCGAGACGAGTATGCTAATATCGCGCGCGTCCGTTTGAGTGCCAGAACGGGTCTGGGCCTGGATCATTTACGCCAGGCACTCACTGAAGCGGCAGCCACGAAACCGCTCGACGAGGTCATAGCCTCGGACCAAACATTAAATTCCGATAACCCGAGCCAACGAGCAACAAACACGCATGTCTCTTAACGATCCGCAATGGGGCCGCAAAGGTAGAAGCGGCGGCGGCGACAACAATCAGGGTCCGCCCGATCTCGACGAGTTGTGGCGCAATTTCAATCAACGCCTAGCCGGCTTGTTCGGCCGCAAATCGCCTGAGGGCGGCGGTCCGGGCTCCGGCGGAGCGCCTGGGATGGGACAGCTGGGCGGCGGCTTCGGCCTGCTGGCTGCACTCATCGTCATTGTCTGGCTGGCCAGCGGTTTCTATACCGTTGATGCGAGCCAGCGCGCAGTCGTGCTGACCTTCGGTAAATACACCGAGACGACCAGCCCCGGCTTGCGCTGGCGCTGGCCGTTCCCGATTCAGCGGCACGAGTTGGTCAACCTGAGCCAGGTGCGCACCGTCGAGGTGGGCTATCGCAACAACGTCAAGACCAAAGTGCTGCGTGAGTCACTCATGCTGACGGACGACGAGAACATCGTCGACATCCAGTTCGCGGTGCAATACCTGCTGAGCGACCCGGAGGATTATCAGTTCAACACGCGTCAGCCCGACGAGGCGGTGCAGCACGTGGCGGAAGCCGCAATGCGGGAAATCGTCGGCAAATCGAGTATGGATTTCGTGCTGTACGAAGGACGCGAGCAGGTCGCCGTGTCCGCGCAGAAAATGCTGCAGGACATCCTGGATCGCTACCAGACAGGCATCTCGATCAGCAAGGTGACCTTGCAGAATGCGCAACCGCCCGAACAGGTGCAGGCCGCGTTCGACGATGCGGTGAAAGCGAAGCAGGACCTCGAACGCCAGAAGAACGAAGGTCAGGCGTACTACAACGATGTCGTGCCGAAAGCGCGCGGTACTGCGTCCCGGCTGACGGAAGAAGCGGCCGGCTATCGCCAGCGGGTCGTGGCGAATGCCGAAGGCGAAACCTCGCGTTTTCGTCAGATTCTCACCGAATACGCCAAGGCGCCGGCTGTCACGCGTGACCGGATGTATCTGGACACGATGCAGGAGATATTCACCAGCACCAGTAAGATCATGGTGGACGCGCGTTCGCAGGGCAATCTGCTGTTCCTGCCGCTCGACAAGCTGATGCAGATGTCGTCCGCCGAATTGTCCGGCGCCAATACGGTAGTGAAACCGCCGATGGAGGCGACGCCCGTACCGGATGCCTCTGGCCGCTCGCGCGAATCGTTGCGCAACCGCGAACGCGAACCGCGACCTTAAGGACCGAGCATGAAAAACGCTTTGGGATTTATTCTCGGCGGCCTGCTGGTCGTCATTATTCTGCTTTCAACGACACTGTTCACCGTCGACGAGCGCGAGAAGGCAATCGTTCTGCAGTTGGGCGAAATACGCGACGTGGTGGAAGAGCCCGGACTGGGTTTCAAGCTGCCGCTGGTGCAGAACGTGCGCTACTTCGACGATCGCATCCTGACTCTCGATACACCGGATGCCGAGCGCTTCATCACGTCGGAAAAGAAGAACGTGCTGGTCGACTCGTTTGTCAAATGGCGGATCAAGAATGTGCGCCAGTACTACGTCAGTGTCGCGGGTGACGAAGCGCGCGCCACAACGCGTCTGACGCAGACCGTGAACGCCGCGCTGCGCGAGGAGTTCGGCAAACGTACGGTGCCGGAGGTGGTGTCCGGCGAGCGCGACAAGATCATGCGAGTCGTGCTGGCCAAGGTGCAGGACGATGCCGAACGGATCGGCGTGGAAATCATCGACGTGCGATTGAAGCGCGTGGAACTGCCGGCCGAAGTGAGCGAGGCGGTGTACCGACGCATGGAGGCCGAGCGTCGCGCCGTGGCGAGCGAACTGCGTTCGCAAGGTTTTTCCGAAGCCGAGAAGATTCGTGCGGAAGCCGATCGCGACCGTGAAGTGATTGTCGCCAATGCCTACAGCAAGGCCCAGGCGGCCAAAGGCGAGGGCGATGCCAAGGCGTCGGCGATTTATGCCAAGGCTTTCAGTCAAAATCCCGAGTTCTACAGTTTCTATCGGAGCCTGGAAGCCTATCGCTCCAGCTTCAGCAATCGCAGTGACGTGCTCGTGCTGGATCCCAGCTCCGACTTCTTCCGTTACTTCAAGAAACCGGATCGCGGCGCGGCCGGCAAGTAAATGGGGACTTCGCTTGCCACCGCGATCGCGCTGGTACTGGTGATCGAGGGCATCCTGCCGTTTTTGATGCCCGGGTTGTGGCGCGAAATGTTCAGGCGCATTACCGAACATAGCGACGGTCAGATTCGCTTTTTCGGCCTCACGTCCATGCTGGTTGGCATACTGTTGCTGTTTTTTTCCCGTTCATAACGCGTTCGTACCATGCGTACCTGGCTGCTCCCTGAATACGTCGAAGACATCCTGCCGGCCGAGGCGCTCGGCATCGAGCGCCTGCGCGCGCGCCTGCTGGAAATTTTTCGCGTGCACGGCTATGAGTTGGTCATCCCGCCGTTTCTGGAGTACACGGATTCGCTGTTGACCGGCACCGGTCATGCGCTGGGTTTGCGGACCTTCAAGCTGGTGGATCAGCTTTCCGGCCGCATGATGGGATTGCGCGCCGATATGACGCCGCAAGTCGCGCGCATCGATGCGCATCTGCTCAATCGTGAAGGGGTGGCCCGGCTGTGTTATTGCGGTACCGTGCTGCACACGCGCCCGCGCAACCTGACCGCGACGCGCGAACCGATGCAAATGGGCGCGGAAATCTACGGCCATGCGACAATTGCCAGCGACATCGAAATCCAGCAATTGTTGCGCGCCGCGTTGACGGCATGTGGATTGGGCGATGCGCGGCTCGATGTATCGCACGTGGGCGTATTCGAGGCGATCGCAAAGCACGCCGGAATCGACGAAGCGCTGGAGTCCGAATTGCTCGAAGCGGTGCATGCCAAGGATCGGCCGCAGGTGCGGGCGCTGACCCGGGCGTTGCACGAAACCTCGCGCAACGCGTTCATGCAGTTATTGGACTTGTACGGTGGGGCCGAGGTGCTGGAGCGGGCGCGAAAATCGCTGCCTGCCTATCCTGAATTGCGCGCCGCGCTGGGTGATCTGGCCAAATTGTTGGAGGCGACAGGTGCGTCAACGAGTATCGACCTGGCCGACCTGCGTGGCTACCACTATCACAGCGGCATCGTGTTTGCGGCCTATCATGACGGGTTGGCCAATGCCATTGCGCTCGGCGGCCGCTACGATGAAGTGGGCAAGGCGTTCGGTCGCGCGCGACCGGCGACCGGATTTTCGCTGGACCTGCGCGAATGGGTGCGACTGGCGCCGCGCGAACCGCGCAGCAGCGCCATTCTCGCGCCGTACGGTACGGATGCGCATTTGCGCGAACGCATCGCCGCATTGAGAGCGGCGGGCGAAGTGGTGATCGTCGATCTGCCCGGACACGAGCAGACGCGTGCTGAACTGGGCTGCGACCGGCAGCTCGTCTTGAAGAACGGCAACTGGGAGATCGTAAGCATTTGAGATCGCGCGTAGCGGTCACATCGCTTCAGAAGAGCATGGCAAAGAACGTCGTCGTAGTGGGCACCCAGTGGGGTGACGAAGGCAAGGGCAAGA
>DATCWO010000280.1:0-10703 GCA_036566325.1 Burkholderiales bacterium
ACCATCATGTGGATGTGATAAGCGACAAGCAGGAGAAGGCTCACGACGCCGATGTACATCAGCGCCAGACCGAGCTTGTAGTCGCAGTTGCTGTAGCCGACCGTGAGCACCAACAATCCCAGAAAGGTCCCCGCGACTACCATTGCGAGTGTGATTGTCATGGCTGCCTCACGATTCTCACGGCGTGGTCTCGCTGCTCGGTTCCTGAGCCGGTGCAGGTTCGCGGCGTCGACGTCGGAAGACGAGTTGCACCACCACGAAGAACAAGGGAATGAAGAAGACGCCGAGCAGCGTGCCGACCGCCATGCCGGCGACTACACCAGTGCCGATAGCACGCTGCGCGCCCGAACCCGCGCCGGTCGAGATCGCGAGCGGCAGCACCCCCAGGCCGAAGGCGAGCGAAGTCATGATGATGGGACGCAGCCGGTCGCGCACCGCCTGCATGGTGGCGGGGATGAGTTCCATGCCGTTCTTCAGATTGATCATGGCGAACTCGACGATCAGGATGGCGTTCTTGCTCGTGAGGCCGACCGTCGTGAGCATCGCGACCTGGAAATAGACGTCGTTCTCCATGCCGCGCAGGGTGTTACCCAGCACCGCGCCGAGGATGCCGAGCGGCGCCACGAGCAACACCGCAGTGGGTACCGTCCAGCTTTCATACAAGGCCGCAAGACACAGAAAGACGATGAGCAGCGACAGTGAGTAGAGCAGCGGTGTCTGCGCACCGGCCTGGCGCTCCTGATAGGACAGGCCGGTCCATTCGACGGCAAAGCCTTGCGGCAATCCGGCCGCCAGCCTTTCGATTTCCGCCATTGCGTCTCCCGAACTCACACCGGGTGCGCCCTCGCCCTGGATTTCCACCGCCGACACGCCGTTGTAGCGCTCCAGTCGCGGTGAGCCGTAATCCCACTGCGAAGTCGCGAACGATGGTACCGGCACCATCTGTCCCTTGTCGTTGCGCACCGACCACAGCGCAAAGTCGCCGGGCACCATGCGATATGGCGCGTCCGCCTGCACGTACACGCGTTTCACGCGTCCGCGATCGATGAAGTCGTCGATGTACTGGCCGCCCCAGGCGATGGAGAGCGTCTGGTTGATGTCGGCGGTCGATACGCCGAGCGCGCTCGCGCGCTCCACATCGACCTTGACGCTGAATTGCGGGCGATCTTCCTGCCCATTCGGCCGCACGTTGTTCAGCAACGAAGTTTGTGCAGCGCCGCCGAGCAATTGGTTACGCGCCGCCAGCAGCGCGTCGTGCCCCAGTCCGGCGTTGTCCTTGAGGAAAAAGTTGAAGCCCGCTGCGGTGCCGAGTTCGGGAATGGCCGGCGGCGCAAAGGCATAGATAAACGCATCGCGAATTTCGCCGAACGCCGCCATGGCACGCGCGGCGACCGCATTGACGCTCAGTTCCTCGGTGGTGCGTTCGCCCCAGTCATGCAGCTTGATAAACGCGATGCCGTTGTTCTGCCCTGCGCCGCCGAAGCTGAAACCCTGCACGGAGAACACCGATTCCACCGTCTCCTTCTCGTTCTGCAGAAAGTGCTGTTCGATCTTGACGATCGATTCCATGGTGCGTTCCTGCGTTGCGCCCACGGGCGCCTGCACCTGGGTCAGCAGAATGCCCTGGTCCTCCTGGGGCAGAAATGAACTGGGCAAACGCAGGAACAGCCAGGCCATCAGCACGACCATCACCAGGAAGATGATCATGAAGCGCTTGCGCCGCCCCAGGATGCCGCGCACGCCACCCTGATACTTTCGGCTGCCGCGCTCGAAGTTCCGGTTGAACCAGCCGAAGAAACCGGTGGTCTTGCCGTGCTCGCCGTGGGCGGGCGGCTTGAGCATGGTGGCGCACAGAGCAGGCGTGAGGATGAGCGCGACGAAGACCGACAATGCCATCGCCGCCACGATGGTCACCGAGAACTGTCGGTAAATAATCCCCGTCGAGCCGCCCATGAACGCCATCGGTACAAACACCGCCGACAAAACCAATCCGATCCCCACCAGCGCGCCGGATATCTCGTCCATTGATTTGCGTGTGGCCTCCAGCGGGGACAGCCCTTCTTCGCCCATCACGCGCTCGACGTTCTCCACCACCACAATCGCGTCGTCCACCAGCAGGCCGATGGCGAGCACCATGGCGAACATGGTGAGCATGTTGATGGAGAACCCCATGGCGGCGAGCACGCCGAAGGTACCGAGCAGCACCACCGGCACCGCGATGGTCGGGATGATGGTGGCGCGGAAGTTCTGCAGGAACAGATACATCACTGCAAACACGAGCGCGATCGCTTCCAGCAGCGTGCGCACGACGCCCATGATCGACACTTTGACGAAGGGCGTTGTATCGAAGGGCACGACGACCTGCAGGCCCTGCGGGAAGAACGGCGCCAACGCATCGAGCTGATCTTGCACGCCTTGGCGGGCGTCGAGCGCATTCGCGCCCGTCGACAGTGAAATGCCGATGCCGACGGCCGCCTGGCCGTTGTATCGGCTGATGAAGTCGTAGTTCTCCGCGCCGAGTTCCACGCGCGCGATGTCGCGCAGTTTAAGGACCGAGCCATCGGGATTGCTGCGCACCACCACCTCGCGGAATTGCTCCGCGTTCTCCATGCGCTCCTGCGCGGAAATGGTGGCGTTGAGCTGCTGGCCCGGCACTGCCGGCGTGCCGCCGAGTTGGCCGAGCGTTACCTGCGCGTTCTGCGCACGGATCGCATTGACGACGTCGGTGGCCGCGAGATTGAAGGTGTCCAGCTTGTGCGGATCGAGCCAGATGCGCATGGCGTACTTGGCGCCGAACACCTGGATGGTCCCGACACCGGAGACCCGGCTCAGCGGGTCGACCAGGTTCGCCGCGACGTAGTCGGCGATATCGTCGCGGGTCATGCTGCCGTCCGCGGACACGAAGCCGACGACCATGAGGAAGCTCGCGGAGGACTTGCTGATGTTGACGCCCTGCCGCTGCACTTCCTGCGGCAGCAACGGCATCGCCAGTTGCAGTTTGTTCTGCACCTGCACCTGCGCGATGTCGGGATCGGTGGCGTTATCGAACGTGAGCGTCATTGCCGCCTGGCCGGTCGACTCGCTGGTGGCGGAGAAATAAATCAGCCCGTCCAGGCCCTTCATGTTCTGCTCGACGATCTGCGTCACCGAGTCTTCCACCACCTTGGCCGAGGCGCCGGGATAAGTCGCCCGGATTTCCACCGTTGGCGGCGCAATCGTCGGATATTGGGAGATGGGCAAGGTAAATATGGCAAGCCCACCCGCAAGCATGACGATGATTGCGATGACCCACGCGAAGATCGGGCGATCGATGAAGAAGCGCGCCATGGCGTCTGCCGCTTATCGCTCCGGCGCCGGAGGGTTTGCTGTCGCCGCCGCCTGGCCGTTTGACGGTGCGGCGGTCTGTGGTGCGCCGCCGCCGGAAGGCGCAGCGTCCGTGCTCGCCTCCACGACCTGGACCTGCATCCCGGGCTTCACGTGCTGCACCCCTTCGACAATGACCCGGTCGCCCGCCACTAACCCGCCGTCGACCAGCCAACGATCGCCGACGGTGCGACTTACTTCCACCGCGCGCACCTCCACGCGTTTATCGGGCGTCATCACCATGGCGGTCGCATTGCCTTTGGGATCGCGCGTGACACCGCGCTGCGGCACAAGCAGCGCTTCCTGTCGTTCCCCGGTACTCACGACGGCGCGCACGTACATGCCGGGCAGGAGCAGATGGTCGGGATTCGGCACCACAACCCGCATGCTGAACGCACCGGTGGTCGGGTCCACCGTTACCTCAGTAAAGGCCAGCTTGCCCGCGTGCGAATACTCGCTACCGTCCTCGAGCAGGACAGTGACCGGCAATTCGCGCGTGCTGGCCAGCTTGCCGGCCATCATGTCCTTGCGGAACCGGAGCAGTTCGGCGCTAGACGCCGTCAGATCGACGTAGATCGGATCAAGTTGCTGTACGGTTGCGAGCGGCGCCGCCTGGTTCGCCGTCACCAGCGCGCCCTTGGTAACGGTGGATTTGCCGATCCGCCCACTGATGGGCGAGGTGATGCGGGCATGACTCACCGCCACAGCGTTGCCTTGGACTGCGGCTTCGGCCGCTCGCACATCGGCTTCGGCCTGTCGCAGTGCAGCCAGCGCGTTGTCCTCGTCCTGCTTGCTGACGGCGTTGACTTTGGCGAGGTCCACGGCGCGTCGGGCCGTGGTCCGCGCCGCGGCGAGCGTCGCCTGGGTGCGGGAGACGGCGGCCTTGGCGTTATTCAGCTCCGCACGGTAGAGCTCGTCGTCCAGTTGGTAGAGCGGTTCGCCCGCCTTGACCAGGCCGCCTTCGGTGAACAGACGATCTTCCACAATCCCCGTGACCTGCGGACGCACTTCGGCCACTACATAAGGCGAGGTTCGCCCGGGCAGTTCCCGCTTGAGGACGACCGGCTGCTGCTGGAGGGTGACGACGGTGACTTGAGGTGGCGGGGGCGTTGGCGGCGCAGCGGCCTCTTCGTCGCCACAGCCCACAAGCAGTCCAGCCAGCAGCAGCGCGGCTGCGGCGACACATTGAATCGGGGGCATGCGGCGTCCCAAAAGCCCAAAGAGGTCTCTGAGTTCTGGCAAACAGTGGTCCACGGGGGCGCTGACCTTGACAACAGGAACTGCCGCCGTATCCTGTTCTTCAAACGCTCGTTTGAAACTTTCGTTTGGATGCTAGGTCATTGCTATGCTCATGCCTCCAAAGACCGCCAGCAGCGCCGACCAGACTCGTCAACGCATCATTCATGCGGCCGAGCGCCTGTTCCTCGAACACGGCTTTGACGGCACCTCGCTGCGCCTCGTCACCTCCAGTGCTCGCGTCAATCTCGGCGCAGTGAACTATCACTTCGGCGGCAAGGACGCGTTATTCGAGGCGATGCTCGCCCGCCGCTTCGATGCGTTGCATGCCGCGCGGCTGTTGCTACTGGACGAATACCAGGCGGCGGCGCAACAGGTGCCGTCATGTGAGCAGTTACTCACAGCGCTTTTCAAACCGGCACTCACACTTGCACGCGAATCGGAGCCCGGCTGCGATTTTCTGCGCCTCCTGGGGCGTGCCTATATCGATCCTTCGCCGGTCCTGCGCCGGTTGCTCGCCGAACGCTACGGACCAGCCATTGCGCGCTTCAAGGACGCCTTCGCCGAAGCGTTGCCGCAATTGTCGCGGCAGGAATTGTCGTGGCGACTGCATTTCATGCTCGGCGCGCTGGCGTATACCCTGGCGGGTACCGACGCGTGGAAACTCATTTCCGCCATTCAGCCGGATCACCAACGCGACGATGAACTGCTGTTGCGCCGGCTGACCCCTTTTCTGATCGCAGGATTGCAGGCACCTGCACCGATCTTCGACGATGACCTTTACGCAACAAAACGAACAGTGGCAACCAGCCACGACGCGACCTCGTCGCGCAACGCTTCCGATGGAGCTATGCCATGACCGCCTTGTACGTCCTTCTCATCGCTGTGGTCCTTGTCATCGTGCTGTTCGGCGTGCCGCCGATTCGACGCACGTTGTTGAGCAATCCGATTTTCAAGGTGTTCAAGCGGGTGATGCCACCGATGTCGCAGACCGAGGCCGACGCGATCAACGCCGGTACGGTGTGGTGGGATGGCGAGTTGTTTTCCGGCAGACCGGACTGGGCAAAGCTGATTTCCTATCCCAAACCAACGCTCAGCGCTGAAGAGCAGCGCTTTCTCGACAACGAAACCGATGAGCTGTGCCGCCTGTGCGATGACTGGGACACCTACGCCATCAGCGATTTGTCGCCGCAAGCATGGCAATACATCAAGGACCACCGATTCTTCGGCATGATCATTCCGAAGGAATACGGCGGCAAAGGCTTCTCCGCCTACATGCATTCACAAGTGATCACCAAGCTGTCGACGCGCTGCAGCGCCGCGGCGGTCACGGTGATGGTGCCCAATTCGCTCGGTCCGGCCGAATTGCTGCTGCAGTACGGCACCGAAGAACAAAAACGTTATTACCTGCCGCGGCTGGCGTCGGGCGAGGAAATTCCCTGCTTCGCGCTCACCAGTCCGCACGCCGGTTCGGATGCCGCCGCGATTCCCGATTTCGGCATCGTCTGCAAAGGCATGTGGAACGGCGCGGAAGTGTTGGGCATGCGCGTGACCTGGGACAAGCGCTACATCACCCTCGGTCCGATCGCCACATTGCTCGGCCTGGCGTTCCGACTCTACGATCCGGACGGCCTGCTCGGCGGCGGCAAGGATCTCGGCATCACCTGCGCGCTCATCCCCACCAGCACGCCGGGCGTGAACATCGGTCGGCGCCACAACCCGGTTAACGCGGTATTCATGAACGGTCCGAACTCGGGCAAGGATGTGTTCATGCCGCTCGACTGGATCATCGGCGGCCCGAAAATGGCGGGACAAGGTTGGCGCATGCTGATGGAATGCCTCGCCACGGGCCGCTCGATCTCGCTGCCTTCATCCAACACCGGCATGTCCAAACTCGCGGTGCGCGGTACCGGCGCGTATGCACGCGTGCGCCAACAGTTCAATCTGCCCATCGGGAAATTCGAAGGCATCGAAGAACCGCTCGCACGCATGGGCGGCAATCTGTACATGATGGATGCGGCGCGTCGCATGACCGCAGGCGCGATCGATCTGGGCGAAAAGCCTTCGGTCATTTCCGGCATCGCGAAATACCACCTCACCGAACGCTCTCGCGCAGTCATCAACGACGCCATGGACATCCAGGGCGGCAAAGGCATCTGCCTCGGCCCGAACAACTTCATGGGGCGCGCGTACCAGCAGATTCCGGTGTCGATCACGGTGGAAGGGGCGAACATTCTTACGCGCAGCCTGATCATCTTCGGCCAGGGCGCGATTCGCTGCCACCCGTTCGTGCTGAAGGAAATGCAGGCGGCGCGCGAAACCGACCGCACCAAGGCCGCGCACGATTTCGACGCCGCACTGTGGGGCCATGTGCGCTTCACCGTTTCGAACGGATTGCGTGCGTTCTTCATGGGCCTCACCGGCTCGCATTTCGTCACCGTGCCGGACAACACCGCGCCGGAGAACAAGCGCTACTACCAGCAACTGACGCGCTTCTCCGCCGCGTTCGCATTCATGGCCGACATCTCGATGCTGGTGATGGGCGGCGCGTTGAAGCGGCGCGAAAAACTTTCCGCGCGCCTCGGCGATATCCTGTCGATGCTCTATCTCGCCTCTGCCGCGCTCAAGCGCTACGAGGACGAGGGCCGCCAACTCGCCGATAAGCCGCTGCTCGACTGGGCAATCTGGGACGCGATGTTCAAAGCACAGAACGCATTCGAAGGCGTGATCTCCAACTACCCGAATCGCGGCGCGGCCTGGCTGCTGCGCCGCTTCGTCTTCCCGCTCGGCCGTCCGTACGTCGTGCCATCCGATCGGCTGGGGCACGCGGTCGCCGAACTGCTGATCGCGCCGTCGCCGACGCGCGATCGCCTTACCGCCGACATGTATCTGCCGCAACACGACGACATCATCAACACGCTGGAGCACGCACTCGAAGCGACCATCGCTGCCGAAGCGATCGAAGCGAAAGTGCGCGCCGCGGTCAAGGCCGGCCGTGTGCAGGGACGCACGCATGCGGCTATCGTGCAGGCGGCAGTGGCAGCAGGCATCATCAGCGCCGATGAACAGGCGCAACTCGAACGCGCCACACGACTGCGCAACGAAGTGATCCGCGTGGATGATTTCCCGCCCGATCTGTCGCTCACCGAGAGCGCGCGTCCGACCGCCGCGCGCGCTGTCGCATAAACGAGGAACCCATGAGCAAACCGATCTACATCGTCGACGGCGCACGCACGCCGTTCCTCAAATCGCGTAATCGCCCGGGACCGTTCGCCGCCTCCGATCTGGCCACCATCGCCGGCCGCGCACTGCTGATGCGTCAGCCCTTCGAGCCGTTTCAACTCGATGAAGTGATACTCGGCTGCGCGGTTCCGGCAGTTGATGAAGTGAACATTGCCCGCGTCGTCGCGCTGCGCATGGGCTGCGGTCAGCATGTGCCGGCGTGGACGGTGATGCGCAACTGCGCCTCCGGCATGCAGGCACTCGATTCGGCCATCGCCAACATGATGTCGGGGCGCTCCGATCTCGTGCTGGCCGGTGGCGTAGATGCGCTGTCGCGCGCGCCGATGCTGTTATCCGACGGCATGGTGATGTGGCTATCGAATTTCTACGCCGCGAAGTCCGTCGGACAGAAAGCCGCACTGCTGACCAAACTCCGGCCGCAATTTTTCGCGCCGGTGATCGGCATCATGAAAGGACTGACCGATCCGAACGTCGGTTTGATCATGGGTCAGACTGCGGAAAACCTCGCCTACAAGTTCGGCATCACACGCACGCAGCAGGACGAGTACGCTGCGCGCAGCCATCGACGGGTGCTTGAGGCACAGGAAAACGGCTGGCTCGATGAAGTCATCCCGATGTACGACGAACGCGGCACAGCGTACACGAAGGACGACGGCGTGCGTGCCGACTCCACCGTCGAGAATCTCGCCAAGCTCAAACCCTTCTTCGACAAGAACTACGGCAGCGTCACGGCCGGCAATAGCTCGCAGATCACCGATGGCGCGGTATGGATGGTGCTCGCCACTGAAGAAGCGCTCGATCAATACGACCTCACGCCGGTCGGCCGCATCGTGGATACGCACTGGGCCGCGCTCGACCCCGCGCAAATGGGTCTCGGTCCGGTACATGCCGTCACCCCGCTGTTGCAGGCCTACGACCTGAGGCTGGACGACATCGATGCCTGGGAAATCAACGAAGCGTTCGCCGCACAAGTGCTCGGTTGCATCGAAGCATGGAAGGACGACGAATACTGTCGCGAAGAGCTTGGTCTCGACGGCGCGCTGGGCGAATTGAATCTGGACAAACTCAACATCGATGGCGGCGCGATTGCGCTCGGCCATCCGGTCGGTGCCTCCGGCGCACGCATCGTGCTGCATCTGTTGCATGTGCTGAAGCGCACCGGCGGCAAACGCGGCATGGCATCGATCTGCATCGGCGGCGGCCAGGGCGGCGCGATGCTGATCGAAGCGCTTTAAACATCAGGGACGGGAAAGATGAACGAAGAAAACACGCTAATGCAACCGGCCGATGCGAACTCGAATGCGCATAACGAAGCGACCTATCGTCACTGGCGATTGGAGACGGATCGAGACCACCTGGTGTGGCTGACCTTCGACAAGGCGGACAGCTCGACCAACACGTTGTCCACCGATGCGCTCGATGAATTCGAGGCGATCCTGAATGGATTCATCGCGCACAATCCGCGCGGCGTAGTGATCCGCTCCGGCAAGCAGAACGGCTTCATCGCCGGTGCGGACGTCAACGAATTCAGCGAGATCGAAAAACCTGAAGTCGCCGTGGCGCTCATGCGGCGCGGCTGGGATCTGTTCAACAAACTCGCCGCCGTGCGCTTTCCCACGCTCGCGCTGGTGCGCGGCTTCTGCATGGGCGGCGGACTGGAGCTGGCGCTGGCGTGTCGCTACCGCGTCGCGATCGATGATCCGTCCACACGTTTTGCACTGCCCGAAGTGATGCTCGGCATTCTGCCCGGCTGGGGCGGCGTGAAGCGCCTGACCGGTTTCGTCGGCCCGACCGCCGGCCTCGACATGATGCTCACCGGCCGTGCGGTCGATGCACGCCGCGCGAAACAGATCGGCCTGGTCGATGCAAACGTACCGCCACGCGTGATGGAGAACAGCGCGCGCGTAATTTTGCTGCGTGGCGCGCCGCCGCGTGAGCTGCCTTTCGTGCAACGCATGCTCGACGGCCCATTGCGCAACGTGTCGGCGCGCTTCGCGCTCGCGCAATTACAGAAGAAGGCGCGTCGCGAGCACTATCCGGCGCCCTACGCCATTCTCGAACTGTGGCAGAAGTATGGCGGCGATCCCTTCGCGCCGGCGCACAACGATCCGGCGTCGATTGCGCAACTGGTGCAGCATCCCACCACCAGGAATCTGATTCGCGTCTTCCATTTGCAGGAGCGACTCAAATCGCTCGGCAAGGGCGGCGACTTCAAGGCGCTGCGCGTGCACGTGATCGGCGCCGGCACCATGGGCGGCGACATTGCGGCCGTCTGCGCACAGCGCGGACTCACCGTGACTTTGCAGGACATGGCGCCCGAACGGATCGCTCCGGCCATCAAGCGCGCCGCCGATCTGTTCAAGAAACGTCTGCGCCCTCAATTGCGCGCACGCGATGCGATGGATCGCCTTATTCCCGATATCGCAGGCGACGGCATCCGTCGTGCGGACGTCATCATCGAAGCCGTGATCGAGAATCTGCAAATCAAACAGGAACTGTTCGCCCGTATCGAAGCGCAGGCGAAACCGACCGCGATCCTCGCGACCAACACGTCGAGCCTCAAGCTCGCGGATATCGGCGCGAACATGCGCGATCCGTCACGACTCATCGGACTGCACTTCTTCAACCCCGTCCCTCAAATGATGCTCGTCGAAGTCGTGTCCGGCGGAATCACCGACCCGACCTGGGCGCAACGCGGCGTCGCCTTCGTGCGCCAGCTCGACAAGCTGCCGCTGCCGACGAAAGATGCACCCGGTTTTCTCGTCAACCGCGTGCTGATGCCGTACATGCTCAACGCCTTCCGCATGGTCGATGAAGGCATCAAGCCGGAGACCATCGACAAGGCCGCCGAAGAATGCGGC
>DATCWO010000047.1:0-2051 GCA_036566325.1 Burkholderiales bacterium
TTGCGGGCGCATCTGCGCGGCGCCACGCAAGCCCACCGCTTCGAGCTTCATCAGCACGAGATCGCGCACGATCGCTTCGGGCAGGTCCGTACGTTCGCGTATCGGGAACGCAACGTTTTCGAAAACGCTCAGGTCGGTGAATAGCGCGCCGAACTGAAAAAGCATGCCCATGTCGCGGCGCAGTTCGTAGAGTTCGCGCGCCCGCATTCGATTAAGCGATTGCCCGAATACGCGAACCGTGCCGCGCGTCGGTCGCAGCGAACCGCCCATCAAGCGCAATACTGTGGTCTTGCCAGAGCCGCTCGCGCCCATGATGGCGACGACCTGCCCCTTTGGAACGGAAATGGACATGCCCTCGAGAATGGCACGCGGGCCATACGCGAAGGAAACATCTTCAAATTCGACTAAAGGCGGCGGCAAATTCAAGCGAAGCTCTGTAAAAACGTCGCATTGTAAAGGATGCGGGCGTCCCTCTCCACTCGGCTCGTTGGACCAAGCGCGCTCCAGGGTTGCGAAAAACACACTTGCCCCCCGGCTTCATCGGCCCTTTGGACAATCGCCCCTCCCAGCACCGTCGGCGCGTGAGGTCTTATCTCAATTGGATGATGGTCTTGCGCCAAGGTGTGCCGTATTTCGCAGGCCCGCCCGGCGCCCTATGCGACTATTGCCGCTCTTCCTGGAGGACACTTTCCTGCATTGCAGCGAGGTGCTCATACAATGCCTAATAACACTACAAAACCGGCACTTCTGATTGTTGACGACGATCCGCTCATCGCCGATACGCTGGCCTTTGCGCTGGGCAATGACTTCGCCATTACGCTGAGCGATTCGCGTACACACGCCGTCAGCCTGCTGCGTCAGATGGACGAACCGCCCCACCTCGCGCTGGTGGACCTGGGACTTCCCCCGACTCCTCACCGGCCCGATGAAGGCTTTCAACTCATCGCGGACCTGCTCGCGCATTCGCCGAGCATGAAGATTCTCGTGCTCTCCGGACAGAACGACGCCGCAAACGCGCGCCATGCGCGCGCACTTGGCGCCGCTGAATTTGTCGCCAAACCCTGCGATCCGGACAATCTCAAAAAAATCCTGCTGCACGCGCTCGAATTCCGCACTGCCGAAGTGTCGAGCAGCGCCGCCGTCGAAGCGGGCATGCTCATCGGCCGCAGTGCGGCGATGCAAAAGCTGCGCAGCCAGATCAGCCAGTACGCCGATTCGCCGTTTCCCGCGTTGATTGAAGGCGAATCCGGCAGCGGCAAGGAAATGGTGGCCAATGCGCTGCATCGCTTGGCGAGCCGCAAGGACAAGCCCTGCCTCGCGTTGAACTGCGCGGCGATTGCACCGACCCTGGTCGAGCCGACCCTGTTCGGATATGTGAAAGGCGCGTTTACCGGCGCGCAGACCAACAAATCGGGTTATTTCGAAGACGCAGCCGACGGCACGCTGTTCCTGGATGAAATCGGCGAACTGCCGATGGAGTTGCAGGCAAAACTGCTGCGCGTACTGGAAAACGGCGAATATCAGCGCGTCGGCGAGACGCAACGGCGCTACAGCCGCGCTCGCGTCGTCGCCGCGACGAACCGCGATCTGCGCCAGGAAATCAAGAAGGGCAACTTCCGCGCCGACCTGTATCACCGGCTGTCGGTCTTCACCATCGGCGTGCCGCCGCTGCGCGAGATGGACGAAGACAAGCTGATGCTGCTCGAACATTTCAGCGCCTTTTACGCCGAGCGCGCGAATCTGCCTCCGTTCATGCTCGACGAAAGCGCATTGAAACTGTGGCGCCATTATCACTTCCCCGGCAACGTGCGCGAACTGCGCAACATCGTCATTCGCCTGACGACGAAGTACGCGGGGCAGCGCCTGTCCTCGGTCGAACTGGAAGTCGAGCTTGACGTGCAGCATCCGGAAGGATTAGGCACGCCCGAACTGGCGTTACCGAACGATCCCGAAGTGATCGTCGAACAGGCGCAGCGTCATTTGCAGCGCGAGCGTTCGTTCAATCTCGACGACATGCTCAAGTCGTGGGAACAAGGCTATATCGAAGCCGC
>DATCWO010000147.1:0-13672 GCA_036566325.1 Burkholderiales bacterium
GTCGTGCGCCAGATGGGGCGAGACTTCCAGACTTACATAGCCATCATGCGCGTCGGTCGCTTCATATACCGGATGCAGCAAGTCGGCGGCGTCCTGAATGTCGCGCACGACGATCGATTCATACACCGCATTGGTGTCGCCGCCGCGTCGATTGGCTTCATCGACCAGTGCGTTGTAATGCGCTCCGCCGGCGATGACTTTTTCGAAAATCGAAGGATTGGAAGTCATGCCGCGCAGGCCTTCTTCCTCGATGAGTTGCGCAAGTTCGCCGTTTTCAATCATGTCGCGGCGGATGTAATCCAGCCAGATCGATTGACCGGCCTGAGTTAAGTCTTGTATTGATTTTTTCATGTCGTTCTCACCAGATTAACGATTCGTTCAGGTCGCGCGCCGCATGGTGCCGCCGGTTTCCGGCTCACCGCTACCGCGACTGATCGGTACCGATAGCGTATGCGGCGGCGGCAATTTCAGCAGTTCATACAAATGCGTCAGGTTCGCGCGATAGAGACGGTCGAACATTGCCACCGCCACCGGCGGGTTGTAATCGCCCATCCACCAGAACCAGTCGGAGCTTTCACAGCTTGCCAGTTGCCGGTACGCCGCGCGACTTTCACTTTCGCTCAGACGGCCGCTGCCAATCACCAGATCGAAGCAGCGTTTTGCCACGGACAGCAGATCCCACGCCAGATTCTTGTCGCGCGATCCGATCCAGGTGCTGAAATCACCGTGTACCCAGCTACCGGCCACCAAACGGCCGAGCGTCGTGGCTTCGTGCGCAGGGTCTTGCAACACCGCCTTGAACGTCGTGGTACGGATCGACGCGTGCCCTTCCAGCGCAGCGTACAGCGCTTCGAGGAAATAGAACCCGTTGTAGGGGTAATACTCCCAGCAATTTTCGCCGTCCAATATGACACTCACCAGCGGCGTTTCGTTCACCTCCGTGCGCGTGGCGATCCCATCCAACTCGGCAATGAAATTGAGCGCCGCATCGCGACTATGCCACTTGGAATATTCGAAGCCGATCAGATCGGAAAGCCGGTCGTCGCGGAAAAACATCACCGGGCCGCCGCTGTGCTGCCGCCATGGTCGATACAGCCAGCGCGCTCGTTGTGCAGGCCAGTCTTCGAACACCGCGATGGTGCGACTTGCCTGCAGACTGTGTGTCAGCACCGCTTCGCTGCTCGCCGTCCAGGTACAACCCGATCTGCCGAGCAGATCGACCAGATCGGCGGACACGGCACCTTCGGCCGGCCACACCCCCAGCGGCGCGCTGCCGAAGCGGCGTGCGTGTTCGCGCATCGCCGAGTCGATATGGAATTGCACGCGCGCCTGCCCACCCGGATAGCGCGGCGTCGCGGGCAACGGAAAACTCGGGCGCGCTTCGCGCGCAGAAGCGAAATCCAGCATCAGCGGCGCGAGCGGATGAAAGTGCGGCGTCGTGGTGAGTTCGATACGACCCTGCTGCGCCAGTGCGGCATAACGGGGCACGATGCCGCTCACGACCTGGCCGATCAGATCGAACAGCGCGCGCCGATCAGCGGCTGCAAACGTGGTCCCCTCGCTCATCAGCCGCGTGACGATTTCGGAATCGCGCCGCACCGTTTCGCCCGTCCATGCAAGGTGATACCACACCAGCAGATCGTAGAAATAGTGATCGGACAGATACGCCTTTGCCTCGCTCCCGTAGTCGTTGAACAGATGATGCAGTTCGAGCAGGCGCCGATAGGGCGCATAGGGCGCCACCATCTTCTCGTGATGCGCGGCGAAACAGCGCTCGGTGATCAGGCGCCGATCCGCATCGCTCAGCGGCGTCTGTTCATCGCGCTGCAACAGCCGCAATAGCGGATCACGCACGCGGCCGCTCGCGTACTGTTCGGCATAATCCTCGAGTTGATCGAGCAGCACCGGCACCAGATTGACGACCGCATGGATACGCGTGTGCCGCTCCAGGTGCGCGGCCATGTCGCTGTAGTCCTTGATGGCATGCAGATACACCCACGGCTGCGTGTACTCGCCCGTGGCGTAGTCGCGGTAGTCCGGCTGATGCATGTGCCACATCAGCACGAGGTCAAGCTTTTGAATCATATGAACGCGAGGGCGCGTCAGCGGGCGTGATGCACCTTCTGACCGAGCATTTCCGGAGTGACGAGCGTAACGCCATTCGGCGTCACGTGGAAACGACGCCGGTCGTCGTCGGGATCGACGCCAATATGGATCCCTTCCGGCAGCTTGCAATGCTTGTCGATCACCGCGCGCCGCACCACCGCATGCCGCGAAATGTCGACGTTCGGCAAAATGACCGAGTCTTCCACCGTGCAGTAGCTATTGACGCGCACATTGGAGAACAGCAGCGAACGCCGCACCGTTGAACCGCTGATGATGCAGCCGCCGGAAATGATGGAGTCGACCGCCGTGCCGCGGCGCTGATCGTCGTCGAAGACGAACTTGGCCGGCGGAAGCTGTTCCTGATAAGTCCAGATCGGCCATTCGCGATCGTACAGATTGAGTTCGGGCGTGACCTTCACCAGTTCCATGTTGGCTTCCCAGTACGCGTCCACGGTGCCGACATCGCGCCAGTACGAGCGGCCCTCGCTGCCATGCACCGAACTATCGCTGAGGAAATGCGCCGCTACCCGATAGCCGCGCTTCACCAGATAGGGAATGATGTCCTTGCCGAAATCATGTTTGGAGTCGGGCGTATCCGCATCGCGGATCAGTTGTTCGTACAGGAAGGGCGCGTTGAATACATAGATGCCCATGCTCGCCAGGGTGATGTCGCTGCGACCGGGCAGCGGCTGCGGATTGGCCGGCTTCTCCTTGAAGTCGATCACGCGCCGTTCTTCATCCACCGACATGATGCCGAAGGCCGAACCCGCGGCGACCGGCACTTCGACGCAGCCGATGGTGCAATCGGCCTCTCGCCGCACATGCTCGGCGAGCATCTTGCCGTAGTCCATTTTGTAGACATGATCGCCCGCCAGCACCAGCACATAGCGCGGCTCATAACGGCGCAGGATGTCGAGATTCTGAAAAACCGCGTCGGCGGTCCCGGCATACCAGTTCAAGTCCATGCGCTGCTGTGCCGGCAGCAGTTCGACGAATTCGCCCAGTCGCCCGTCGAGGAACGACCAGCCGCGCTGCACATGGCGGATAAGGCTCTGCGCCTTGTATTGCGTGGCGATGCCGATGCGTCGTATGCCGGAGTTGACGCAATTCGACAGGGTGAAATCGATGATGCGAAACTTGCCACCGAACGGCACCGCCGGCTTGGCGCGCCAGTCGGTCAACTGTTCCAGACGTGAACCGCGCCCGCCCGCAAGCACCAGCGCAAGGGTGTTGCGGGCGATCATCGGGATGTACGGCGGCGTGACGTCCGTGCTGAACGGATAGGTGTCGTGGGTGGGATCCATGATTTCGCTCGGCAGGTTTGCCTCATCCATTTTTCATGTTCTCCTCCCGGCTATGTTCAGACTGGCGCCTGGGGTTCCGCCTCGCGTGCGGCCCAGCCGACAGGTCGTACTCGCGGATCACCCGATTGAGGTGCGCATAGATGAAATTGAGACCCGGTGTGGTGCCCCACTGTCCGAGCAGGCGCGGTTTGACGTGCTCGCTCTTGAGCGGCACGCGCAGCGGATGTCGATTGTGGCGTTGGCTCTGACGCGTCGGATGCCGATCGCGCGGCGGAGCGCGACTGCGTCTCGCGCACAGCCGACTGATCGGTCCGTTCCACGCGCGTATCAGCCGGCGGGTGTGCCGACCCGTGCAGCCAGCTCGATCTCCCGCATGCGGGCCATGACTTCCGCTTCGGCGCCGAGCCAATCTTCGATTTCATAGCCAGCGTGAAAATCGCGGCGCTGCGCGATGGAATACGCCGTCTTCGAGATCAACAGACTGAGTTGCTCAGGTGATATGCGCTGCTTTCCGCTCGGCCACTCGACGCTGTGGTCGCCGCTCTCCGGGACAAAAATGGGCTCGACGACGATCGTTTCTTGCGGCGCGCGCCCGACCCTCCAGGTGCGCGGCAACCCGTCCCGGTTACTCGTCTCGCTGGATCCTGTATCGGAAGGCATTCTGGACTCGGACATGTTTCAACTCCGTTTTCGTTGTGTGCGTAATACCGGGCCTACGCAGCCAGACCACGTATCGCGGCAAGCGCCGCGCCGAGCAGCCCGACCTGCTCGTTCAACACTACGTGCACGGGAATGCGCGCTGCGATTCCACTATGCCCCCCCTTACTGTTGAAGGCTGTAAGCAATTGACTTGCCTGTTTCGGTTGCAGCACCTTCGGTGCAATTCCACCGGCGAGAAACACGCCGCCATAGGCGAGCACGGCCAACGCATGATCGCCGGCCACTGCGCCGAAACAGGCGGCAAATATATCCAGGGCCTGCAGCGCAAGCTCATCGCCGTGGTCGAACGCAAGCGAGGACACGACGGCTGGATCGGTGTCGGGCGCGCCGCCCAGAAATGCGTATATCCGAGCAAGACCGGCGCCGGATACGACATGCTCGTTACTGACGCGCCCTTGTCGCTCGTAGAGGCTGCGCCATAGTTCGAGCTGCCGCAGATCGCCCGGCGTGAAACCCATGTGACCGCCTTCGCCACCGATCATGCGATAGCGAGCGCCGTTCCAGATGCGATAGGCGATGCCCAGGCCCGTTCCGGCACCGATGACAACTTGCGGCGCGCGCATCACCACCTCGCCGCGCTGCAACGTCTGCAGATCGGCGGTCTCGAGAAGCTCGACGCCGTGCGCGGTGGCTTCGAAATCGTTAAGCAACAGCACGGGCGCCGACAACTCGGCCGACAACGCGGCACCGTCGATCAGCCATGGGCGATTGGTGAGCCAGATCTGCTCGCCCTTGCGCGGACCGGCCGCACCGAAAGCGGCGCATTCAATCGCGCGGCCCGACGCTTGCTCCTTGACGAAGCGACGCAGCATCGCGTCGAAACCGGGGAACCCGTCGTTCAGATAACGCTCGACGTGCAGCAGGCGCAAACCGTTGCCATGCGCTTCGGCCAGGGCGATATAAGTCTTGGTGCCGCCGATGTCTGCGGCCAGAACGATGCCGCTCATGATTCACGGACCGGATGCCGTAACCGCGGCTGATATGCTACGCACGCCTCGTTCATCAACAGTGATCTCCGCAAAAACATGAGCGCCAAACCCATACGAGTCCTGTACGCCACGCCGGAGTGCGCCCCGTGGGCGAAAACCGGTGGGCTTGGCGACGTCTCCGCCGCCCTGCCCGCCGCGCTTGCACGACAGGATTGCGAAGTTGCGATCCTCATGCCCGCCTACCGCAGCCTGCACGAACTCGCGCAAGGCGCGCTCGAAGTCGCGCGCATTCCGGCACGCGGCGATCTGCCCGCCACAAGCCTACTCGAAACCCGCCTCGATAACGGCCTCACGTTGCTGCTGCTTGACGCACCGACGCTCTACGACCGCGAAGCCGGCCCTTATCAGGACGCGACCGGGCGCGACTGGCCCGACAATCACATCCGCTTCGGCACGCTCTCGCACGCTGCCGCTTTCGTTGCGCGCGAAGGCCTCGCTTCGGGCTGGCGTCCGCATGTCCTCCATTGTCACGATTGGCAGACAGCGCTCGCGCCCGTCTATCTGCACTTCGAACCCGCCGCCCAACTTGCCACCATCGTCACCATTCACAACCTCGCCTTCCAGGGATTGTTTCCCGCCGCGACCTTAAGTTCCGTGGGTCTGCCGGCGCAGAGCTTTGGCGTGGACGGCGTTGAATTCTGGGGGCAAGTCTCGTTCCTCAAAGGCGGGCTTTCGTACGCCGATGCCATCACCGCAGTCAGCCCCAACTACGCGCGCGAAATCCAGGGCGAAGACCTGGGTTTCGGGCTGGACGGACTGCTGCATGCGCGGCGCGATGCGCTGCACGGCATTCTCAACGGCATCGATACCGACGTCTGGAATCCCGCGCACGACCCGCTGATTGCGGCGCCCTATGATGCGCAGCGACTTGGCGCCAAGCGCGCAAACAAACTGGCGCTGCAAAAACGCCTCGGTCTGCCGCAGGATGTGGAAATACCACTGCTCGGTACGGTCGGCCGCATTACGCTGCAGAAGGGTTTCGATCTCATCACAGCGATTGCCGAACAGATACTGGCGTTGCCGGCGCAACTGGTGCTGCTCGGCTCGGGCAAGCTCGAAATCGAAAACGACCTGCTCGCCCTGCAAGCCGCCTATCCGAAATGCATCGGTCTCAAAATCGGATTCGACGAAAAACTGGCGCACATGATCGAAGCGGGCGCGGACATGTTTTTGATGCCCTCGCGTTTCGAACCTTGTGGACTGAACCAGATGTACAGCCAACGCTATGGCACGCCGCCGATAGCGACCGCAACCGGCGGGCTGGTCGATACGATCGTCGACTACGATGCGAGCGCGCGCAACGCCGATACCGCAACCGGGTTTCTGTTGCGCGAAGCAAGCCCTGAAGCATTATTCGAAGCAGTGCGACGAGCGGTCGATTGTTATCGCGAGCCGGAACTGTGGCAAACCCTGTGTCGCAACGGCATGGCCGCCGACTTCAGCTGGAACACCAGCGCACAGCGTTACGCAAGCCTTTATCGGGCCCTCGCATCGAAGGGGTAAAAGGCAGCAGTTGGCAGTTTGGCGCTCGGCTGCTTCTCTAAGCCCACAGCATCAGGCCGAGTTCGAATGGATGCGTCAGCAGTTCATGCGCCGGATAGGCGCGTATGCGGTAATCCAGTCGGCCGCACAACTCGGGTTCGAGTTCCAGCACGAAGCGGTGTTCGCCGACATCGGTGCGCGTGCCGTCCGCCACGAATGGATGAACATGGCGCTGGTCGTCGACGTCGCGCAATCCACGCAAAACGATCGCCTCGACGCAAACATCGGCCGGCGTGAGCCCATCGAGATTCACCGCCACTTCAATACGTATGCTTTCGCCAAAGCGGATGCGTCGCTTCGGCGTATCGATGCGGCGCAGCGTGACGTTGGGCCACGCTGCGCGCACATGCGTTTTCCACTGCGCGATGATTTTTGCGTTGGCGTAGCCGCCCTCCGCGTATTTGCGGCCGGCGCGCGAAGCAGGCAAATAGAATTTCGCGACGTACTCATTGACCATGCGGCTGGCGTTGAAGCGCGGCAGGATGGTCGCGATGGAGCGTTTCGACATTCTCGTCCAGTCCGTCGAATAACCCATGTTGCCGCGGTTGTAATACATGGGCACCACGCGATCCTGCAGGATTTCGTACAACGTGCGCGCCTCATCCTGGTCGCGATGTTCCTCGTCCACCGCTCTGGCGGCCGGTTTGATCGCCCAGCCGTTGTCGCCGCTGTAACCCTCGCCCCACCAGCCGTCGAGCACGGACAGATTGATCACGCCGTTCATGCCCGCCTTCATGCCCGAAGTGCCGGAGGCTTCGAGCGGATAGACCGGATTGTTGAGCCACACGTCGACGCCGGATGTCAGGCGCCGGCCGAGACGCATGTCGTAACCTTCCATCAACAGGATATGGCCTTCGAATTCCGGCATGCGCGCCACGCGACTGATGGTGCGAATGAGATCCTGTCCCGGCACATCGGCCGGATGTGCCTTGCCGGCAAAAATAAACACCACCGGGCGCTGCGGATCGCAAATGATTTTGCGCAGCAATTCGAGATCCCGGAACATCAATGTCGCGCGCTTGTAGGTGGCGAAGCGACGACCGAAACCGATGGTGAGCACATTCGGCTCTTCCGGGTCCACCCAGCGCAACAGCCGGTCCAGATGCGCTTCGCTGCCCTGATTGCGGAAATGCTGGAGGCGGATGCGATGCCGCACCAGATGGAGCATCTGCGCCTTGAGATGTTGACGTGTGCTCCAGTAGATATGGTCGGGCATGGCCATCAGCCGTCCCCAGATGTCCTGATCGTTGTGTCGCGCATTCCAGTCGAACGCCATGAAGCGCTCGAAAAGCACGCTCCATTCCGGTGCAACGAAAGTCGGCGCATGCACGCCATTGGTCACGTACGTCACCGGGTTTTCTTCTGCGGGAACCTGCGGCCACAAGCTCTTGAGCAGTTCCGCGCTGACGCGACCGTGGATGCGCGAGACGCCATTGTGGTGACGTGAACCGCGCACCGCCAGCGCCGTCATGTTGAAGTCCGGATTGAATGACGTGCGCCCCAGCGCAACCAGGCGCTCCTGATCGAGTCCGAGGTCGGTGCAATAGGATTGAAAATACTGGGTGATCATCTGTTCGGAAAAATGATCGTGTCCCGCCGGCACCGGCGTATGCGTGGTGAAGACGGTGTTGACGGCGACGGCCTCGAGCGCCGCGGCGAAATCGAGTCCCTGCCGAATCGCGCTGCGGATACGTTCGAGGATCAGGAAAGCCGCGTGGCCTTCGTTGATGTGCCAGATGGTGGGCTTGAGCCCCAACGCGGCGAGCGCGCGCACCCCACCGATACCGAGCACAATCTCCTGCTCGATGCGCGTCGTACGATCGCCGCCGTACAAATGGTGCGCGATATCGCGATCGCTTTCGCTGTTCGACTCCAGGTCGGTGTCGAGCAGGTAGAGCGTCACATGACCGATACGCGCCTGCCACACTTGTACGTTGACCGCGCGCCCCGGCAACTCCACCTGTACCTGCAGCGGCTCGCCCCCCTCCTGCAACACCTGCGAAACGGGCAGATCCTCGAAATCCGAGTCGGCGTAATGCGGCTGCTGATTACCTTCGCCGTCGATGGTCTGGGAAAAATAACCCTGGCGGTAAAGCAGGCCGACCCCGACAAAAGGCAGACGCATGTCGCTCGCGGCCTTGCAATGATCGCCTGCCAGAATGCCGAGCCCGCCGGAGTAAATCGGAAAACTTTCGTGAAAGCCGAACTCCGCGCAGAAATACGCGACCAGATCGGTCTGCCGCAACCATTCGGAGCCGTCGCGGCGCAGCGGCTCCGAATGGTACGAATCGTATGCCGACAGCACGCGATTAAATGTGCTGAGAAAAGCCGGATCGTCGGCGGCATCGGTCAGGCGCCGTTCGTCGACGCGCTTGAGCATTGCCTTGGGACTATGTCCCACCGCGTCCCACAGTTGCGGATGCAAACGCGCGAACAGCGAGCGCGTGGCGCGGTCCCAGCTGTACCACAGGTTGTTCGCCAATTCTTCCAGGCGCGCCAGTCGGTGCGGGATGTTCGGATTGACTTCGAGTGTGTATTCGGTAGGGATCATCATCGTGCTCGTTTCAAGCAAGGTCTGTGCGCACGAAGCAGCGCAAGGGCGACGCGCAACGACCGATTCTAGCGCGCGCCCCTGGCCGTACGTCGATCGCAAGCTTCGCTCGGTGTAGGATGAAGCGTGCCTGGGAGGTGGTTATGACGCAATCCTTCGCAACAGACCCGGCTCCCCACAATCTGCCGCCGGCATTGGCCGACATCGATTTGTGGGCGTGCGACGCGATACTGCGCGCCGCCGTCAGGCGTGAAGGCGGCGACTGGGTGGCGGCGCGCGCGCAATCGCTCGGCCGTTTCGTCGGCAGCGCTGAGATGCAGTCGCTCGCGGCTGACGCGAATCAGCACCCGCCCTCGCTGCGCACGCACGATCGTTGCGGCGAACGTATCGACGTCGTCGAATATCATCCTGCCTATCATCGACTGATGCAGGTCGCGTTCGGTGCGGGTCTGCATTCGCTCGCATGGAAAGCAGCGGATCGCGCCGGCGTTTTTGTCGCACGAGCCGCGCTCAACTATCTCTGGAATCAGGGCGAACAAGGCACCGCCTGTCCGGTCACCATGACTTTCGCCGGCGTGCAGGTATTGCGCAACCAGCCCATGCTGTCCGCGCACTGGGAGCCGAAACTGCTCGCCGACGATTACGACGCCCGCGTATTGCCATTGCACGAAAAGCGCGCCGCCACGGTCGGCATGGCGATGACGGAAAAGCAGGGCGGCTCCGATCTGCGCGCGAACACCAGCATCGCGATTCCGGTCGACCAGCACGAACATGTGCTCAATGGTCACAAATGGTTCTGTTCCGCACCGATGAGCGATGGCTTCCTCACGCTGGCGCAACGTGCCGAAGGACCTACCTGCTTTCTGGTTCCGCGCGTGCTGCCGGACGGCACACGCAATCGCCTGATTATCGTTCGGCTGAAGGACAAGCTCGGTAACCGCTCCAATGCGTCGAGCGAAATCGAATACGACCGCACGCATGCATGGATGATCGGCGAGCCCGGGCGCGGCATCGCCACGCTGATCGAAATGGCGCATCTGACGCGCTTCGATATCGTCATCGCAGTGGCCGGCATGATGCGCGCAGCGGTGCGACAGGCAATGCACCATGCGCGCCATCGCTACGCCTTCGGCCATGCGTTGATCGATCAACCGCTGATGCGGAACGTGCTGGCCGATCTCGCGCTGGAAGCCGAAGCCGCCGCGCTGCTCGCCTTCCGGCTCGCCGGCGCTTTCGATCGGGCGCGAAGCGACCAACGCGAACAAGCCTACACCCGCCTCGTCACGCCGGTGGCGAAGTACTGGTTATGCAAGCGCCTGCCCATGCTGGTCGCCGAAGCGCTCGAATGTCTGGGCGGCAACGGCTACCTGGAGGATTGGCCGCTCGCCCGGCTGTATCGCGAAGCCCCGCTCAACGGGGTATGGGAAGGCAGCGGCAACGTCATCTGTCTCGATGTGTTGCGGGCCATCGAGAAAATGCCGACGGCGCTCGAAGCATTGTTCGACGAGATGATGCCTCAAGCCGGGCAGCATCCGGCTCTGTCGCGCCACCTGGCTCTATTGTGGAACGCAATACGCAACGTCAGCGTGCCGCAGCGCGACGCGCGCCGGATCACCGAACAACTGGCGCTGTCCTTGCAGGCCGGACTCCTTGTGAAACATGCCCCGCCCGTCGTCGCCGCTGGGTTCATCGCCTCCCGACTCGGCGGCGAAGGCGGCCACGCATTCGGCACCTTACCGGCCGACGTGGATTGCGAGGCGATCCTGCAGCGGGCAATCGAGGCCAGCGAAAATTAAGAATTTGCGCGGCGGGCACCTACTCTTCCAGCGGCGCCGCGACGAAAGCGATATCGCCATAATAGGCGTCCACCTGCTCGCCCGTATTGTCCGTGTCGGTCATGATGGCAATGGATTTCACCGGCGGCGGTTCCTCGCCAAAGGCGCGCCGATAATCTTCGTAAACATTGCGCGTCTCTTCGCGCCATTGACCCAGCCGCGCAGCGCCGCTTTCCGCGACGATCATCTTGATGCGCGAGGTATGCAGATTCGGAATGATGGTGTCCTTCGCCGCGTGGTTCTCCCAGATATACATCAGCGTCGAATAAGGCAGCTTCGCGCCGGTGAACATCTGGAACTGCTGGGCGAAGATGCGTTCGTCCAGCGGCAACTTGTTGTGGTCGCCGGAAAAAGTAACGACCAGACGAACCGGGGCATCTTCGGTGTGGCGCTTGGTGTTGTCCGCTTTTTTGATCAGCGCGGGGACTTTCCAGCGCCAGCGCAACAAGGGATGGCGCTTTAGATCCACGTTCAGAGGATAGGCAATGCCCGATGCCGAACCGCGCGCCGTCGCTTTCATCACGGTGCGCCCGTCGTCGATCACCAGTTGATATTGCGTGGCCTTTTTGAAAGACGAAAGCTTCCACACCTGCCAGCCGGAAGGCAGCACATCGCCCGGTTTGGCCTTGGAAAACTTGCCCACCGCCGGCACCTGAACGATGTCGCGCGGCGATTCGGGCGGCAACGACGTACAGCCCGCGGTTGCGACGGCGAGTGCGATCAATAGTGCTTTGCGCATTGAGCGGCGGACGGAGGGGACAAGGTGGCCGGAGCCTAGCCGATTCGCGCAAAACATGCAGCGCAGCGACACATGTCCCATTCCTTCGCTGACATGAAGCCGACGGTGCCGCTATGATTGGCTCATGACACTTACCGAACTCCGCTATATCGTCGCGGTTGCGCGCGAACGTCATTTCGGGCGCGCGGCCGATGCCTGTTTCGTCAGTCAGCCCACACTTTCGGTCGCGGTGCGCAAGCTCGAAGATGAACTGGGCGTTACGCTGTTCGAGCGCGGCGGCGGCGAAGTCGCAATCACGCCGATCGGCGAACGTATCATCGAGCAGGCCGAGCGCGTGCTGGAACAGGCCGCGGTCGTGAAGGAACTGGCCAAGCAGGGCAAAGACCCGCTGAACGGCACGCTGCGTCTCGGCGTGATTTTCACCATTGGTCCCTATCTGCTGCCGGAACTGGTGCCCGCGCTGAAGAAACGCGCGCCGCGCATGCCGCTCATTCTGCAGGAACAGTACACGCACCGGCTGATCGAACTGCTGCGCCAGGGCGAACTCGATGTGGCCATTCTCGCCCTGCCTCTTGAAGCCAGCGGATTGATGGTGCAACCACTGTACGATGAACCATTCGTCGTCGCGGTGCCGCGCGCGCATGCCTGGGCGACACGCAAATCGGTTTCGAGCCGCGAATTGAAGGACGAGCACATGCTGTTGCTGGGCACGGGACACTGTCTGCGCGATCAGGTGCTCGAGGTTTGCCCCGAACTCAACCGTTTCAGTGCCTCGACCGACGGCATACAGAAAGCGTTCGAGGGTTCGTCGCTGGAAACCATCCGCCACATGGTGGCATCCGGAACGGGCGTGACGGTGTTGCCCGCTACCGCCGTGCCGCACAATGCCAAACGCGATCGCCTGCTGGCTTACATTCCGTTCACCAAACCGGTGCCCGATCGCCGCGTCGTATTGGCTTATCGCAAAACCTTCCCGCGAGTGGAAGCGGTGGAGGCGTTGCGTCAGGTGGTGCTCAATTGCAACCTCGATTCAGTGCACAGTTTGGATCTACCGGCCGAGCCGTCCTGAGTGCGCACACCGCCGTATTGTTTAGGTTAAAGCAATCGTTACATTCCATAGAACTCATTGGCCCAGCGTAGCGTTGCGCTGTATGGTGTAAAGGACGAGGACGAACTGCAAAGGAGATAGTGATGGCGAACAAATCGCGAGGCTACGCGGCAAATATCAACATTGGCCTGTCCGACAAGAATCGGAAAGAAATCGCAGACGGCCTGTCTCATCTGCTGGCCGACACCTACACGCTCTACCTGAAGACGCACAACTTCCACTGGAACGTGACCGGGCCGATGTTCAACACGCTACATCTGATGTTCGAAGAGCAGTACACCGAACTCGCCGCCGCGGTCGATCTCATTGCGGAACGCATTCGCGCTTTGGGCGTCCCGGCACCGGGCACGTACAAGACCTACGCACAACTGTCTTCCATCAAGGAAACGGAAGGTGTGCCGGCGGCGGACGAGATGATCAATCTGCTCGTCGAAGGTCAGGAAGCGGTGACGCGGACGGCTCGCGACGTGTTCAAGGTGGCTGACGATGCCAACGATCAGCCCACCGCAGACCTGCTCACCCAGCGCATGCAGGTGCATGAAAAAACGGCCTGGATGTTGAGAACGCTATTGGAAAAATAGCGTTCTCAAGGCCGTTTTTCAGTGAAGACTAATGCGGGCTTGCCCGCGTTAAGTCGGAACTAAAAGACCGCATGGATGTTGCGCACGCTACTTGAAAAGTAGTGGGTCGCAGCATCCGTCTCGGGCGAGACTAACCTCGGCTTGCCGAGGTTATGGCGAGACCAAAAGACAAGTGGATGCTCCGCACATTACTTGAA
>DATCWO010000170.1:0-5417 GCA_036566325.1 Burkholderiales bacterium
ACAATTGCTGGCCGCATTGCGGGCAAGCTTGTAGCGCCAGGGGACATTGGAATGAGAACCGCTCAAATCACGCGCAATACCAACGAGACGCAGATTGCCGTATCGATCAATCTCGACGGCACGGGTCAAGGCAAGCTCGCCTCGGGTGTGCCGTTCCTTGATCACATGCTCGATCAAATCGTGCGCCATGGTCTGATCGATATCGATGTCAGCGCCAAGGGCGATTTGCATATCGATGCCCATCACACGGTCGAGGACATCGGCATCACGCTTGGCCAGGCGTTTGCGAAAGCAGTCGGCGACAAGAAGGGCCTGCGCCGCTACGGTCACGCCTATGTGCCGCTGGATGAAGCACTGTCGCGCGTGGTCGTCGATTTTTCCGGCCGTCCGGGGCTGGAGTTTCACGTGCCTTTCACGCGCGCCATGATCGGCGAGTTCGATGTCGATCTGGTACATGAATTTTTCCAGGGCTTCGTCAATCACGCGCTGGTGACCCTCCACATCGACAACCTGCGCGGCGTGAATGCGCACCATCAGTGCGAGACGGTGTTCAAGGCCTTTGCGCGGGCGCTGCGCGTGGCGCTCGAAATCGATCCGCGCGCGGCGAACGTCGTCCCTTCGACCAAGGGAACGCTGTCGGCATGACTTCAATTGCCGTCGTCGATTACGGCATGGAACGCTGCTTGAACAAGGGGGCGATGCCCCCTTGTATATCCCCCAGGTCAGATGTCGGGGCGACTCCCTTCGACTTCGATATGGAATTCTCAGCATGACCGCTATTGCCGTCGTCGATTACGGCATGGGTAATCTGCGCTCGGTGTCGAAGGCGATCGAGCATGTCGCGCCGGACGCGGAAGTTCGCGTGACCAGCAATCCGGCCGACATCGCCGCCGCGGAGCGTGTCGTTTTTCCCGGACAGGGCGCGATGCGCGATTGCATGCGCGAAATGGAGGCGCGCGGCTTGCGTCCGGCCTTGCTCGAAGCGGCCAGGACGAAGCCTTTCCTGGGAATCTGCATCGGACTGCAAATGCTGTTCGAGCAAAGTGAAGAAGGCGGCGGCGTAGCCGGGCTCGGCGTATTGCCTGGGCAGGTGCGCCGCTTTCCGGCCGAGGCGATGCACGATGCACAAGGCGAACGGTTGAAAGTCCCCCATATGGGTTGGAATAACGTGCATCATGCGCAGGAGCACGCGCTCTGGCGAGATGTCGCGGATGCGGAGCGTTTTTATTTTGTTCACAGTTACTATGTCGAGACCAATGTAAAAGAACTCATCGTCGGCTCCGCTAATTACGCATTTCCCTTTACCTGCGCAGTGGCTCGGGATAACATTTTCGCAGTTCAGTTTCATCCCGAAAAAAGCCATACGGCCGGGTTGCAGTTGCTGTCGAATTTCGTGTCCTGGAATCCCTGAGACCGAACGCACACGTTCTCTGCAAACCACTACTCCTTTCCACTCCCACGCGAATCCTGACGCGATGGTCATCATTCCTGCGATAGATCTCAAAGACGGCCGCTGTGTACGCCTGAAGCAAGGCGATATGGACGATGCCACCATCTTCTCCGAAGACCCCGTCGGCATGGCGCGCCACTGGCTCGAGCTCGGCGCGCGGCGCCTGCATGTGGTCGACCTGAACGGCGCGGTGGCCGGCAAGCCGAAGAACGAAGCGGTTATCCGCCAGATCGTCGACGCGGTCGGCGACGAACTACCAATCCAGTTGGGCGGCGGCATCCGTGATCTCGACACCATCGAGCGCTATATCGATTGCGGCGTGAGCTACATCGTTATCGGTACCGCGGCGGTGAAGAATCCGGGCTTTCTGCAGGACGCGTGCACCGCGTTCCAGGGCAACATCATCGTTGCGCTCGACGCCAAGGACGGCAAGGTCGCGGTCGAGGGCTGGTCGAAGATGACCCGCCATGACGTGGTCGATCTGGCGAAAAAATTCCAGGATTACGGCGTCGAAGCGATTCTCTACACCGACATCGGCCGCGACGGCATGTTGACCGGCGTGAACGTCGAGGCGACGGTCGCCCTGGCGCGTCAGTTGCGCATCCCGGTGATCGCCAGTGGTGGCTTGAGCGACATTGAAGGCGTGAAAGCGCTGTGCGCGGTGGAATCCGAAGGGATCATCGGCGTCATTACCGGCCGCGCCGTCTATGAAGGCACGCTCGATTTCAAGGAAGCCCAAGCCACCGCGGACGCACTTTGCGGCGACGGCGAGGCCGAGGAGTAGGCGCGGTGCGGCCTCCTCGTATGCGATGAGCCTCGCCAAACGCATCATTCCCTGTCTCGATGTCACCAGCGGACGGGTCGTCAAGGGCGTCAATTTCGTCGAGCTGCGCGATGCAGGTGACCCGGTCGAAATCGCGCGTCGCTATGACGAACAGGGTGCCGACGAGTTGTGCTTCCTCGATATCACCGCGACTTCCGACGATCGCGATCTCATTCTGCATGTCATCGAAGAGGTAGCCGCTCAGGTCTTCATTCCGCTGACCGTGGGCGGCGGCGTGCGCAAGGTCGAAGACGTGCGCCGGCTGCTGAACGCGGGCGCCGACAAGGTATCGATCAATACTTCCGCCGTGCAGAATCCGCAGCTCGTCCAGGACGCCGCCGACCGTTATGGCTCGCAATGCATTGTGGTGGCGATCGACGTGAAGCGCGTTGGCGATCGCTGGGAAGTGTTCACTCACGGTGGACGGACTGCGACCGGGTTGGACGCCGTTGAATGGGCGCGCAAAGTCGAGGCGCTTGGCGCGGGCGAGATTCTTCTGACGAGCATGGATCGCGACGGCACGCGCGAAGGTTTCGATCTCGAGCTGACGCGCGCGGTGGCGGACGCGGTCAACATTCCGGTCATCGCCAGCGGCGGCGTCGGATCGCTCGAACATCTGGCCGACGGCGTGCAGAAGGGCGGCGCCGACGCGGTCCTCGCCGCCAGCATTTTTCATTTCGGCGAATACACCGTGGCGCAGGCCAAGTCCGTGATGGCCGAACGCGGCATCGAGGTCCGCCAGTGAGCGAGGCGTGGCTGGATTCGATTGCCTGGGACGCGAATGGTTTGGTTCCCGCCATCGCCCAGGACGACCAAAACGGCCGGATTCTGATGTTCGCGTGGATGAATCGCGAAGCGCTGGCGCAGACTGTGGCGACCGGCGATGCTGTTTACTTTTCCCGTTCGCGCGGCAAACTGTGGCGCAAGGGCGAAGAATCCGGCCATACCCAGCGCGTGCGGGAAATCCGCCTGGACTGCGACAACGACGTGGTGTTGCTTAAAATCGAGCAGGCGGGCGGGATCGCCTGTCATACCGGGCGGCCGAGTTGCTTCTATCAAAAGCTGGTGGACGGCGAGTGGGTCGTCATGGACCGACCGCTGAAAGATCCCGCGACCATGTATCGAACCAAGTAGACAGGGAATGGTGAACACGAACGAATCGATGAACGTGCTGGAGCGACTTGCCGACGTGGTGGAGAGCCGCAAGGGCGGCGATCCCGACAAATCCTATGTCGCCCGCCTGCTGACCAGGGGCGACGACGCGATTCTGAAGAAAATCGGCGAAGAAGCCACCGAAGTGGTGATGGCGTCCAAGGATGGCAATCGCACCGCCATCGTCGCTGAAATGGCCGATCTGTGGTTCCACTGCCTGGTCGCGCTGGCGCACTACGACTTGCGTCCGCGCGATGTGCTGGCGGAGTTGGCACGGCGCGAGGGTTTGTCCGGGCTGGACGAGAAGGCGGCGCGTGGGAACGACGTGCGCGTGGCGGACGAGAAGCGCTAGGGCGGATGATATGGCGGACGATAACTGCATTTTCTGCAAAATCGCGCGTGGCGAACTGCCGAGCAAGAAGGTGTACGAGGACGATGAAATTTTTGCATTTCATGACATTCGTCCGCATGCGCCACTTCATGTGCTCGTGATTCCGAAACTTCACGTCGCATCGCTTGCCGAATGTGATATTAGCCATCAAGCGGTGCTGGGGAAAATCATGGTTCTTGTGCCCAAGTTGGCCCTTGAACAGGGCGCTACAAATGGTTTCCGCACCATCATCAACACGGGGCGAATAGGCGGGCAGGAGGTGTATCATCTCCACGTCCACATTCTCTCCGGACCGACCGCACTGCCGCCCATGCTGCGGCGCGATTAAAGGAGTACGGCTATGGGTTCATTCAGCATTTGGCACTGGTTGATCGTCCTGCTGATCGTCATGCTGGTGTTCGGCACGAAGAAGTTGCGCAACATGGGCGCGGATCTGGGTGGCGCGGTGAAGGGTTTCAAGGAAGGCATGCGTACGACTGATGACTCGTCCAACGCCCAGCCGCAGGTCACTGGCCATACCATCGACGCGGAAGTGAAGCAGGAAAACAGCAACAAGGTCTAAAGGTGCTGTGCGCCCCCGCCGATCGAGATCGGCGACTCGATAGCAATCAGGAACAAGATGCCGGGGCTGCCCGGCGTCTTTTTTTCGGCGGCGATTCCGCTTCGACCTGGGTTCCTTATGTTCGATATCAGCTTTTTTGAACTGTTTGTCATCGGTGTGGTGGCGCTGGTCGTCATCGGCCCCGAGCGACTGCCGAAAGTGGCGCGCACCGCCGGCCACCTGTTCGGTCGCATGCAGCGTTACGTCAACGATGTGAAAGCCGACATCAATCGTGAAATGGAACTCGAGGAATTGCGCAAGTTGCGCAGCGAGTTCGAAGGCGCCGCCCAGTCGATGAAGGAATCGATGAAGCAGGTGACTGACGAAGTCCACGCCGCCGAAAGCGAAATCCAGAAAGGCGTCGCTTCGCTCAACAGTCCGGACACCGTAGCGCCGAGCGAAAACCCAAACACCACGCCTGCCGTCAGCGAAGAATCCAAAGCTAAATGAACACCCAGGACGGTTTCATCTCTCACCTGATCGAGCTGCGCTCGCGGGTGGTCAAGGCCGTGCTAGCGATCGCAGTGATGTTCGTGATCGTGGCGTTCGGATGGCCGGGATCGCAGGAGATCTACAGCATTTTCGCCAAGCCCATGCTTGCCGCCCTGCCGCAGGGCGGGCAGATGATCGCGACCGATGTCGTCGGCGTTTTCCTGGTCCCCATCAAGGTGGCCGCACTGCTTGGTTTCGTACTCGCCTTGCCGGTCGTGCTCTATCAGCTTTGGGCCTTTGTCGCGCCCGGTCTGTATACGCACGAGAAACGCCTTGTGCTACCGCTGGTCATCGCCAGCTTTCTGCTGTTTCTCATCGGGATGGCGTTCGCTTACTTGCTGGTTTTCCCTGTCATCTTCGCGTTCATGAGCGCCGTCGCGCCCGAAGGTGTGGCGTGGATGACGGACATCGAGAAGTATTTCAGTTTCGCGCTCACCATCTTCTTCGCCTTCGGTTTGACATTCGAAGTGCCCGTGGTGGTCATCGTGCTGGTGCGCATGGGCGTCGT
>DATCWO010000171.1:0-4438 GCA_036566325.1 Burkholderiales bacterium
CGCTTTGTTCTTCAGTACGTTGCATATCGTCCTCGTCCTCGTTATTAGGGCGCGTTCGCGGCGTCGATTTGTTACGTGGGGTTGCGTCCGTTTCGTACGCCAGGTGTTGTCGGCGCTTCAGGGGAAGGTAAGTCAGCACCATCTGGTCTTCACCGATCTCTTCGACGCGATAGCGCTCGTTGATCGTATCGCCCAGACGCGCAATATAGTTTTCGTCGTCATGGGTGAGAAAGATGGTCGTCACCTTGCCTTCCACCAGCTTGCCCATATACGAAAACGGCAGGGGCGGCGGCTGCGGAACGGGCGGTGGGCGAGGCGGTGCATCGCGCCGCGCGGCATCGGCAGCCATCTGCTTCCAGGACCGCGGTGAAAATGGATCGGCGCTCGCGCCATGATGTGAGCGCGTCGGCAAACTGTCTATGCCGAGCGCCGAGTCTTCGCGTGTTTCGTCGGCCGCCGTACCAGTCTGGGAAGAAGGTTGTGTCTTCGGTGAATCTTGTCGCTCGGGTGCGTTTGCTACTACCGCGGGGTCTGCACCGTCGCGCTCGACCCATATCGCGGCCCCGATAGCGCCCACAAGCGCGACCCCATAGAGCGCCCAGCGGAGCGTCGGCGACAAATTCATTGGCCGGCCTCCATATAAAGCGTGAGCCGCAGGCGCGCTTCCAGGTCGGTGCTTTCGATGGCTTCGCGTCGCAAGGAGATATCGTCCAACGCCGCCGCTGGAACTTCCTTCAGCACCGCCGCTATGAACTCGCGCACCTGTTCATAGGAACCATGTGCGGGCAGGGAGATGCGATAGCGACCGAGCCGCGATTCCTTGGTTCGCTGAAATTCGTATTCGCCCGAAGTGAGGGTGACACCGGTCTCCTTCGCGGCCCCGTAGATCTTGCCGAGCCAAAGCGGCGAACTTTGCGATTTCGGAAAAAAACTGTAGAAGCTGCTCAACTCCGCGGTGCGAGTGGCTGCGGGGGACAGGTGGCCCGTGATGCGCGCGCGCGCTTCGGCGACCTCATCGTTCAACGATGCAATCTTGTCGTAAAGCGGAACGACCATCGCGCCGTATGCCAGCACGGCGATGAGCAGCAATGCAGCGCCGACCAGACCCGCCGTGCCGACGCTGCGCGCTTGGTGGACGATCTGGTGGAGGAGTACCTCGAGCCGCCGCTTCATGGGCGCACCCATTTGGCGATCAGCGAGAAGCGAATGCCACCGCTTTGTTGCTCTTCGTGCGACGCGAGCAATACCTCGTCGAAGCGGGGGGAGTCCTCCAGCCGCACCATGTACGCGAGCAGATCTTGGTAGTTGCGCGCTTCACCGCGCAATCTCACCGCGTCGCCAGACTGACTGGGTTGCACACCGAGTAGTGCGACGTGAGCACTGGCCGCACCTTCCAGTTCGGTGAACATCTGGTCCCAAGGGCGCGACAGTTCAGTCAATATCAGTCGTGCATAGTTGAGTTCCTTGGCAACCAGATTGGGGTCGCCCATGGGCTGTTGCAGACGCGGCGTTTCGCGGCGCAGCAACTTGCTTGTCTCGTCATATTGCGTTTCGAGATGCGCGCGCTCGTTGGCAAGACGCCAGTATTCGCCGGCCACCATCAGTCCGAGCAGAATGCCGAAGCCGAGCAGGAGGCTTCCCAGCCAGCGCGGCGGACGTGTTGCTTGCAGAAAGTCGAGATGCAGGGCACGCATCATTGCATTGCCTGTGCGGCGTCGGGGGCAGTGCCGAACCGGCGCCAGTCGAGAGACCAGCCTGCGCTGTTCGACAACTCGACCCTCGGCGCATCGTCCGATACCAGGAGGACGCGCCCGGGCTGAACGCCGTTGGTCACCTGCGTACGTTCGAGCAGCGGTCGCAGTTCGTCGGCGAGATTGCCCCGCAGCCGCTCGGCGTAAAGAAAGCGCCACGCCTGGTTTTCCAGATAAGCCAGTGCGATGCGACCTGGTTCGGCAACGCTGAACCAGGTCGGCGCCTTGCCGATTTCGCGGCGTAACGCGTTGAATTCGGCCGCTACCAAGGGTTCGACGGCCAGCAACTCGAGCTGTGCGCCGGCCATAGAGGTGGCCAGTTGTTGCATCAGTTCCTGATCGGTGCCTGCGGCAATCGCAGTGTTCGCGCGCCCGCTTTCGTTCAGCGCGACCTGCCAGCGTTCGGCTCGCTCGCCATAGATGGCGCTTAGATGATGCCGCGCCGCAGCCAGGCGCTCCTCGCGATTGCGCAGCCGGGTGAGCGTGGGCACCAGCGCGTAGCGCACGAAGTGATTGGAAAGACGCACTCGTACAACCGCTTTGGACCACGCCAGTTGTTTCAGTCCGGCGATGAGTGTGGCGAGCGCGGGTTGCCAGGTGCCGATGGCGTCGCTTTCGCATTCCAGAATGAGCCGTTGCGGCGGTTGGCCGCTGCGATGCTGCGTGAACTCGACGCGGTAGGGCGCGAGCAGGATGTCGTGCGACTCGCGCTGCAGCATGTCGCGCAGCGCGCCGACGTGGGGCAGACGCGCCGCGCTAAGCCACGAACGTGACACGGTTGATCTCCTCCAGGCTCGTTTGCCCCCGAGTCACGAGTTCCACCGCCGCGTCGCGCAGGAAGCGCGTTCCGTTACGTCGCGCGGTGTCTTTCATGGCACGGATGGGCGCACGCTGGACGATCATTTCGCGCAATTCGTCGGTCAGCACCATGACTTCGGCGATCGCGGTTCGTCCTTTGTAACCGGTCCCGCGGCAATTGCCGCAGCCGCGCCCGGCGCGAAACTCGAACGCCTCAAACTCGTCTGGATCGATGCCCGATTCGGTCAACTCCTGAGACATGGGTGTAACGGGCACGCTGCAGTGGGTGCAGTTCAGACGAATCAGGCGCTGCGCCACGACGCCATTGAGCGCAGCGGCGAAGCTGTAGGTGTCCACGCCCATGTGGGTGAATCGTCCGAGTACATCGAACACATTGTTGGCGTGAACGGTTGTGAACACCAGGTGTCCTGTAAGCGCCGCCTGAATGGCGATTTGCGCGGTTTCGGAATCGCGGATTTCGCCGACCATCACGCGATCCGGATCGTGGCGCAGGATCGAGCGCAGGCCGCGCGCAAAGGTCAGCCCCTTTTTTTCGTTCACCGGAATTTGCAGCACGCCCGGCAGTTGATACTCGACCGGATCTTCGATCGTAATGATCTTGTCGCGTCCAAGGTTCGTTTCGGAAATCGCGGCGTACAGCGTCGTGGTCTTGCCGCTGCCGGTCGGCCCGGTAATCAGCAACATGCCGTAGGGCTCGGACGCGAGCTTGCGCAGAATGCCGCGCGCGTTGGTATCGAAGCCGATGCTGTCGAGCGTCAGGCCGCGCGCTTCATCTGCGAGCAGTTGCTTGTCGAGTATCCGTAGCACGGCGTCCTCGCCGAAAATCGACGGCATGATCGAGACGCGAAAATCGATTTCGCGGCCGCGCACACTGACCTTGAAGCGGCCATCCTGTGGCACGCGGCGCTCGGAAATATCCAGTTCCGCCATCACCTTGACGCGCGAGATCACCTGCTCGGCCAGTTCAAGCCCGGGCAGGCTGCCGATATAGACCAGCACACCGTCGATTCGATACTTGATGCCCAGCCCGGTCGGGCCTGTCTCGAGGTGGATGTCGGACGCTTCGGTTTTTAGCGCGTCGTAAAGCGTGGAGCGGACCAGTCGCACAACCTGGCTGGTGTCTTCTGTAATGCTGAGGAAGGAAAGATTTTCGACGCCGGAAAGATCGGCGGCGATGGTCATGGTCGCAGGCAGCATCGCCGCCACGGCGGAGAGCGAGTCCTCCTGCCGTGCCAGATAGGCGGCAACATCGGCATGATGCGCGAGCACCCAGGTGAACGCTTCGTCGATCCGCTCGTCGGCCCAGGCAATGTGTTCGGCGGCGAACGGATCGGCCAACACCATCCGCAGTTGTGCCTCGTCGTCACGGAACAGCAGCATCTGTGCACGCAGCGCTTCGCCGAAGGGAAGCAGTTCGAACGCCGGCGTCCATCGATGCAGATCCTCCATGGTCGCGATCGGGTAATGCAGGGTCGCGCCAAGGCGGACGGCGAACGCCTCCGCAGGCAATCCGGCCAGTTCATCCAGCGCGGCAGTGACGGTCGACTCCCGGCTTAGCGCGAGCTTGCGTGCCTCCGCTATTTCTTCCGCGGAAAAGGGGACGAGGACGTCTTCTGCCATGTTCATTGCAGACTCCCGGCCAGTTCGAAGATCGGCAGATACATCAACACGACGATCACGCCGATGACAATGCCGATGACGGCCATCAACAGCGGCTCGAACAGCTTGGTGAACCAGTCGATCCAGCGCGCCAGCTCTTCATCGTGAAATACCGCGATGCGCTCCATCATTTCAGCCATGTCGCCGCTCTTCTCGCCGACCCGAAGCATGCGCAATGCCACCGGTGTGGTGAGTCGCTCGGCATCCAT